>JAHEZA010000375.1 GCA_023251335.1 Chitinophagaceae bacterium
GAATGAGAAAACAATTGTTGATCTAACGGATGAAAAATTTCTGTTTAGAAATAACACGCTTACTGATACAAAATTCGGAACAAAAGGAATTCTGAACGGAAGTATAGAGCATAATAATTTTTCGGATTGGAAGTTAGACTTGGCTGTAAATTCTAAACGATTTCTTGCTCTAGACACAAAAGACAGTGAAGATGCAGCCTATTTTGGTACTGCGTTTATTAATGGAGTAGCGACTATTAAAGGACCTACAAATGGTTTATTTATTAAAGTTGCCGCAAAATCAGAAAAAGGAACCGCAGTAAAAATTCCAATTAATAATGCCGAAAGCGTTAGCGAAAATAGTTTTATGCATTTTGTGACTGCCAAGGAAAAATACAATTTAAAGAAAGGAATTGTAGAAAATAATAAAAAATACAACGGACTCGAACTGGAGTTTGATTTTGATATTACCCCTGATGCCGAAGTTGAAGTTATTTTGGACAGAAATACAGGTCACGGAATGAAAGGAAAGGGGTATGGATCTCTTTTGTTTAAAATAAACACTCTGGGTAAATTTAATATGTGGGGAGATTTCCAGGCATATGAAGGTACCTATAACTTTAAATATAAAGGATTGATCGATAAGAAATTTAAGGTAAAAAAAGGAGGGTCAATAACTTGGGAAGGTAATCCGATGCGAGCGCAATTGAATCTTGAGGCGGTGTATAAAACTTCGGCAAACCCAGCGGTACTTATAGATAATCCATCGTTTAACACCAAGGTGCCTGTAGAAGTGGTTATAGGAATACGTGGTGATTTAGCCAGTCCCGAGCCCGATTTCAACATAGAATTTCCAACGGTAAGTAATGTCCTTAAATCAGAAATACAGTATAAGTTAATCGATAAAGATGTGCGTCAAACTCAGGCATTATATCTATTGTCTTCAGGTGGTTTTTTGAGTGCAGAAGGTGTGACCCAATCTGATTTTTCAAGCAATTTCTTTTTTGAAACCGCTTCGGGTTTATTGGGTGATATCATAAAATCGGAGGATGATAAATTTAAAGTCGGAATTAATGTTATTGGCGCAGATAAAAGGTTAGGCAGGGAAACCGATGGCAGATTTGTTGCAACATTTTCTTCTAAAGTAAATGAAAGAATTACGATAAATGGTAAAGTGGGGGTTCCTTTTGGAGGAATCAACGAATCTGCCATTGTCGGAGATGTGGAGATGCTCTATAGAATTAACGAGGATGGAACAATGAATTTACGCCTTTTTAATAAAGAAAATGATATAAATTACATTGGTCAAGGAATTGGATATACACAAGGGGTAGGGGTTTCCTATGAGGTTGATTTTTATACTTTCAAAGAATTGGTAAATAAATTTTTTAAAAAGCACAAAATTGGCATAGAAACAAAAACGGAAGAAGCTATCGATCAGGATTCCGATATTTCGCCTGATTTCATTAATTTTTCTAAGCCTAAGAAATCGAAAAAAGAAGCCCCTAAAAAAAATCAGGAAGCTGTTATTCCTGATGAAAATGAATAAAATCTATTAGAAACCAAATTCATACTGTTTTTTTAAATGCCGCTTAACTTTTGAGCGTTTGTTATTTCCCGATCCAAAATCAAACATTTTACTTGTATTAATTGACAATCTTTAATTGTTTCAAACGAATCAACTTAGTTTACTATTTCATAAATAAAAAAAACATTGATTATTTGTCAATAACCATTATAATAGGTTGATTGTTAGTGTTTTATTATTTTACACTGTTTTTTTAACAATCATTTTTTTAGTTTTTTTAAAACTTATCAACGAAAACGTTTGAATTTTAGAGGTTCTATTAATTTATTGGATAGTACGCTTTATAAGTGCTGGATGTTTGCTAAGTTTACACTTTAATACTTAAATAATGCCAAAAACAATAAAAAAAATAGGAGTTTTAACATCTGGAGGAGACTCACCTGGAATGAATGCCGCCATACGGTCAGTTGTCCGTACGTGCGCTTATCATAACATAGGATGTGTGGGAATATATAGAGGATATCAGGGAATGATTGAGGGTGATTTTAAAGAAATGGGGCCTCGTAGTGTAAATAACATTATAAATAAAGGAGGAACTATTCTAAAATCTGCTCGTTCTTTAGAATTTAGAACGCCAGAAGGAAGAAAGGCCGCCCATCAAAATCTTATTAAGGCAGGAATTGACGCTTTAGTAGTTATTGGGGGAGATGGAAGTTTTACCGGAGCATTATTGTTTAATACTGAATTTCAATTTCCTGTTATGGGAATTCCCGGAACGATAGACAATGATATTTTTGGAACAAGTCATACCCTGGGATATGATACCGCCTTAAATACAGTTGTTGACGTAATTGATAAAATTAGGGATACCGCAAGTTCTCATAACCGTTTGTTTTTTGTAGAGGTTATGGGAAGAGATGCCGGTCATATTGCTTTGAATGCAGGAATTGGTGCAGGAGCCGAAGAAATTCTTATTCCAGAAGAAGATTTAGGATTAGAGAGATTGCTGGAATCTTTACAAAAAAGTAAAGCTTCTGGGAAATCTTCCAGCATAGTTGTCATTGCCGAAGGCGATAAAATCGGAAAGAATGTATTCGAATTAAAAGATTATGTTGAGTCTAATTTACCTGAATACGATGTGCGCGTTTCAGTTTTGGGACACATGCAGCGTGGCGGTTCTCCCTCTTGTTTTGATAGGGTCTTGGCAAGTAGGTTAGGGATGAAGGCCGTTGAATCGTTATTGGAAGGAAAATCTAACTATATGGTAGGTTTGCAGAGCGATAAGGTTACATTGACCCCGCTGGAGCAGGCTATTAAAGGTAAAACAGAAATTGACAAAGAATTGTTGAGGGTATCTGATATCATGTCAACATAAAGATAAGAATGAAGTTTATTGTGAGGAAATTAGACTTTAAATTGGAAGTTATAGAAAAATAAACAAAAATTAATTAAAATGTCAAAAGTTAAATTAGGAATAAACGGGTTTGGAAGAATTGGAAGAATTGTTTTTAGAGAATCTTTCAACAGAGATAATGTAGAGGTAGTTGCGATCAATGATTTATTAGATGTAGATCACTTGGCTTACTTATTAAAATATGATTCAGTTCACGGTCGTTTTAATGGTACTGTTGAAGTAAAAGAAGGAAAACTTTACGTAAACGGAAGAAATATCCGTATTACTGCAGAAAGAAATCCTGCTGACTTAAAATGGAATGAAGTTGATGTTGATGTTGTTGCTGAATGTACCGGTTTCTTTACCACTGTTGAAACTGCAAACGCACACATCACTGGTGGAGCAAAAAAAGTTATAATTTCGGCGCCATCTCCTGATGCACCAATGTTTGTGATGGGTGTTAACCATACTAAAGCTTTGGCTACTGACACTGTAGTTTCTAATGCTTCTTGTACGACAAATTGTTTAGCTCCTTTGGCTAAAGTTATTAATGATAATTTTGGAATTGTTGAAGCCTTGATGACTACGGTTCATGCCACTACATCAACCCAAATGACTTGTGACGGACCGTCCAGAAAAGACTGGAGAGGCGGGCGTGCTGCTTCTTGTAACATAATTCCATCTTCGACTGGTGCTGCAAAAGCTGTAGGTCTGGTAATTCCAGAATTAAACGGAAAATTGACGGGTATGTCTATGCGTGTTCCTACTACAGACGTTTCTGTGGTTGACTTAACGGTAAAAGTGGCAAAAGAAACTTCTTATGCTGAGATTATGGCTGTTTTGAAA
>JAHEZA010000376.1 GCA_023251335.1 Chitinophagaceae bacterium
TATTACAAATTTCTTACAGCAAATCAACAAATAACACTGATTTTTATTCTATTCCCGCTAAGCGGTAAAAAGTCTCCTTGTCCAATTCTTTTACTGCTCCGGGAGGTATGCCGTCAATCTTAATGTCTTCCATGCTTAGCCTGATTAGCCGTAGGCCGCGTAGTTCGAGAAAAATAGTTAGTTTACTCAATCAATTGTTTTGATGAATTGGATAAATATAGACAGAATACTATAATCTTTTTATCTTCGTTTTATTTTATGACTGCTGCTTAAAATCCACTCCATGCCATTCTTGAATTGTTTATATTATTCCAATTTGTTCTATGGTTTTTTTAATTGAAGATTCAACCATTAAAAACTGTCTCACACGATGTTCTTTAATTTTCACTTAAATAAATATATCCGCAGCCTTACTATTGGCATTTTAATAAATATTGCTACATGCTTTTTATGCAACGCACAAATGGTTTGCGACCAGGGCTTTTTGAAAGAATATATAGCGCCAGGTAATATCGAACCTTTTGCAACAAAAAGTCTAAGTAATGGTGAAGTCTTGGTTGCAGGAAAAGGAACATTATCGACAAATTCGCTTTATAAAGCAATGGCAGTTAAACTCTCCACTACAGGCTCAGTTATCTGGAGTATCATGTTAGGTGGCAATGTTGACGATCGTTTCACAGGTATTGCGCTACTTAATGATGGAAGTTACCTGTTATATGGGACCACCGCCTCCTTTGGACGTGCCGGAGGAAAGGTTCTGCTCGTGCATATAACGAGTGATGGAAATGTAATATGGAGCAAGCAATTAGGGCTGCCAGGAAATACAATCGACAGAATCAAGGCAATAAAACAATTCTCTGATGGGAATTTGATTGGAACTTTCAATAGCAATGACAGCAGCCAACAAAGCAATCCGGTTGTTTTTAAAATAGGATTGGATGGAACACCAATATGGGCGCGCCGTTTTGATAACCATTCCGCAACCAGCTTTACGTCAATAGCTTTTGAAAATAATAATATTTATGTTGGTGGCTTCTATACTGACTCGAAAAGAAATGGTGTAATAACAACGATTAACGGAACGGACGGTTCTGTAATAACGTCGCAAAAGAAATATTTTGCTGACACTAGTTTTGATCAGGAAATAACTAATATGGAAGTTTACAACAACCAAATTTCTTATGGCTTATGGTTAATTAATAGTATTTCAAACAAAATGTTTATCGCCCAGGCAGATCTGAGTGGTAATAAAATTTTTGAAACATTTATAGATGATTGGGCAGATAATGAAGCCTTGTTTTTAAAGCGGATGCCAGATGGATTTCTGCTACTTTCTTCTATGGACCACGCAAACTATAATCCGGACATAGTGAAATTTAATAAGTTCAATCTGATTGAATGGAGTACTTTTCAGTCTGATCAGTCCTATAGCCGGGGACAAAAAAATTTCGGAGCAGATGTTACGCCTGCCGGAGGGAGTGTTTCAGCGGGCTATTACAATGATTACACGACTGGGGGAATTAATAAAATGATTATTAACCGAACCAATTCGGTGGGAGATATTGGAGGTTGTGGAGTGGCTGGCAATACATTTTTTACAGATACCGCGACTCTTCTAAACGCTCCCTTTTCGTGGATTGAGGAACCACCACTTACAGTATTAATGAATGAACCAATTTCGCCAACTACGACAACGTTTAATATTGTTGAAAGTAAAATATGCGATAGCACGTTTTGTAAAGACATTACGCCATTGCCTCCGGGGTGTAATAAAACTTCCCTCGCAGAATATAGTGCAAATCAACCCACTAACTTACGGGATTTTATCTCCACAGACGATGGGGGAAAAATAGCAGTTGGAGATATTTCATTAAATGGGTTCATTGTGGGATTCAAAGAAAATGGCGATGTAAGATGGGCTAAGATCATTGGCAGCCACGAAAGCAACGAAATCTTTGAGCGGGTAATACGATCTAAAGACAAAAATATAATTGCTTTCGGTAACAAGTATCATAACTTTCTTCATTATACCACCGATAATTTTAATATTGTAAAGTTGGACAATAATGGAAATATTCTTATTTCTAAGCTGATACAATTAGAAATCAATACTCAGATTAGCGACGTTTTTGCTACCAGCGATGGTGGATTTGTAGCATTGCTAAACGGAGATTGGGGATCGGGATATACCTATTCTTACGTAATGAGGTTTGATGCTAATTTGCAGGTGGTCTGGAAGAAAGAAATGAAACACTCTGTTGCCACCCCGGTTTACCGGTCTGTTTTTTGCACCGACAACGAGGTATTTCTTGCCAGCGATTCTTATGATAGCTACAATACAGATAAGATCGGTCTTCAAAAATTAGATTTTTCAAACGGGCAAGATGTGTGGAGTAAACGATTTGTTTTTACAGATAAATTTGTAAATATTAATAAATTAATAGTCAGTGATGATACCATCTATGCTTTTATAAATAATTTCACTCCAATTAACCCGTTCATGAGCCAAAAGAGTGTCTACCTGCTTAAGATTACAAATGCCGGTTCTATTATTGGTGCAATGTCGCTTAATGGAAATGACCTTACATATTTAGATCATAGTTTTGATTATCTTGATGTTGACAGGCCCACTGTAACCATTACGCCTGGTAAAGATTTTGTGATGAGCAACCAGGCAAAAACACCGGATGGCCTCCAATTAAATATTTCCAGATTTGATAAAAACGGGAAAGTGCTTTGGTCAAAAAATTATCCGGGATTATCCTCGCATTTTGTAAATAACATACACCCTGATACGAAAGGGTTTTCGATAGTGGGTACCGTAACCAGGCCTGCTGATTTAACTCCACTTTTTACAAATTCTTTTCTACTAAAGGTAGATAGTTCCGGAGAAATGGCGCGTGGGGTGTCAGGAAATTGCGCTAGCAAACAAGGCTCCTTGAGTGTGTCGCCCCTAACCGTCGGGACAATGCATTCGGGGATTGATTCTGTTGTTGATTTGAAAGACTTAGCCATCGTTAATAATGACACTCTGACAATGGGCGTTTTTTATGATGCCACCTTATATTGTAATCAAAAGAACAATTGCCCCCCCGTTTCTTTATCTTCTTTGAAAAATGATTGTAATACAAAAGATACGCTTACCTACTATCTCGCAGATAATCAATGTGGGGCTATTGCGAAGTGGAAATATGACTCGGCATTTTTCAAATTGATTTCATCTTCTGAAGATACTATCAAGTTATTTCCGCTGAAACATGGCTCAGCTTTGATATATGCAACAATAGAAGATGATTGCTCCTCACAAACTGATAGTGTTTTTACACCGGTTTTATCGAAAGCTTCTTCATTAACCCTGGGGGCTGATACCACTATTTGTTCAGGAACAAGTCTCGCACTAAAAGCCGGACCAGGCTATGAATCTTATATATGGAGTACATCAAGCACCGATTCAATCATTATTGTTTCCTCTCCTGGTACTTATTTCGTAAAAGTAACTGATAGTTGTGGGGTTACAGGCATAGACTCAATAACAGTAAGCCCTATTGAAAATAACTTTCACATTACCGGAGCAGCAGAAAAGTGTAATAACGACATAGTTACATTGTCAGCTAATGCGGGCCTACTAAAGTATCAATGGAGTCCATCGGTAAATTTAGTTTCAAATGGAGATACCGCAAAAGTGAATCCTTTACAAACAACATACTACTATTTAACCGCTGAGGCACGTCAGGGGTGCAT
>JAHEZA010000377.1 GCA_023251335.1 Chitinophagaceae bacterium
GCAAGCACAAAGATAGTATCATGCAAATATTAAAAGCGGTACCAACCGTTGTTGATATTTATCTCGACAGGCCTGCGGTGATTCCCGATATCAGCGCCAATGCAAAAGGTTTATTGGCAGATTTTGGTGCCAGCGACGAAGCAGTCCTTGATGTGGTTTTCGGAAAATACAAGCCCGGTGGACATTTGCCCATCGAATTACCATCATCAATGGACGCCGTACGCAATCAAAAGGAAGATGCACCTTATGATTCCAAAGATCCGTTATATAAATTTGGTTTTGGATTGAGTTATTAAAAATACTTGCTATTGCATTCCACAAGCACCGTTGAGAATGTTGTTTTATTCTTTCGTATTCAGCCTTAAAAATCATAAGTTTGAGAAATAAGATTAGACGTTATTTGTCCGTTTACTGCTGAGTGGATTATTTATTTTTTCCCCGGGGAGTCTTATTAACTTACGCGTTCGTCGGTTGCTTGCGAAAATTGAAGAAAATGGTTTCGTGGAACTATTAAGATCCGAAAATTTTGCGGCTAAGAATTAGAGCCATCCCATAATCTATCTTCCATTTTTTAAAAAAAGAAATGACAGGTCGCAAACAGATAGCTTGCGGCCTGTCATTATTTAATTTAGGAGGGTGGGCGCGGCGAATGATATCAAATCTCTGAAGAATTTTTATTTATTAAGCCAAATTATTTTTTCATTGCCATCACCGGAGGCTGCGGTTGAGGCACAATATTGTGAATTGGTTTAGTAGATTCTAAATAGGCATAGACAGCTTTTAGTTCATCGTCAGTCATTTGTCCAACGTTTGGCCACGGCATTGGTGGTAAGATATTCCTCCCGCCAGACACCCCTCCATATTTTCCTTTACGTACGGCTAGTATGAACTGATCTTCAGTCCAGTTTCCGATGCCTGCTGTTGAATCTGAAGTTAGATTTGCAGCATAAGAAACACCCCACGGACCAACAAATGAAGTAAAGCTGCCGCCAGCTACCATAAGCCCTTTGCTTTCGATCTCTTTTCGGTTAATACTTATATCCGGCATTTGTGAAGGATGGCCGGATAATGCTAAATCCAGATTATCTTCCGGGCCATTTGGACCCATCTTTTTGGGTGTATGGCAATCGTTACATCCTCCAATAGTAACAATATGTTTTCCCCATTCCACCTGGTTCTCAAAGCCGCCATAAGCTGGGAGCATTGCCTGGGTTTGGGTTGAATCAATTGCTAATTCCGGAGTACTTGCCTCCCCCTGTTTACACCTGGAAAAAATAAAAATAAAACTCATTAAAATAATGAGAGCGATCATTGAAAACTTTTTCATAATTTTTTTTTTAATTTTTTAAAAATAATTATGTTTTCAAGTCAGCAGGTTGTCATCGAAACGGGAAAAACTTTCTTATGGAAAGGGAAGAAAACTATCGGCGAATAATTTCTAAAACTACTCAATATTTTATAATATAAAAATTTTTTTATAAGTCCGTGAGGAAGCACAGTTATCATTGCTTTCTGAAAGTATGCATCAAGCGATCCCACCATGTTGAAATATAGCCGGCAATTTCCTCTTCTACAGATGATGTTCATTGTGATCAATGGAATAGCTCTGTAGCCATTTTTGTTTTTTTACCCGGTCCGACTATCTCTTGCAAAATCTTTTAAGGCGTCATCCATATTTCGCTTTATGAAAATAATAAAGCAAACAGGGACAGTGTAAAAAACTCTGTTCCTGTCTTTAAACTAATTACACGTTGGTAACGGAGAAGGGTAGCTGCTTAAATAGGTGTTATTTTTCCAGCAATTATTTGTTCCTGAACCATCCCATAATAAATCAACTCCGGGAAGTGGCAATCCTGCAGGTGGTGCGGTTCCGTTATTTACAAGCACATTATCCAAAACCGAGAGATTGTCGGGATTAGGTTCAATGTCAGCAAAGGCTTCCGGCGGAAGACCTGCCAATGCACCTAATACCAGGTCACTTACTGCGGCAATGCCTGTAAAGTTGTTATTGCTTATTTTATTATTTTTTATGGTAACATTATCCGCCCCCAAATTAAGAATGCCCGTGCCGGAAGGAACCAATGATTCAAACCCTGCTGATGCATCACCGAAGTTTATGTGATTGTTATTTTCAAAATTATTTTCAGTGACCAAAATTCCTGAAGCTGTTTTAACCGGGAGCCCGGGTAGCAGAACAATAAGTAACCCAGCTACATTATCATAAGAATGATTCTTAATCGCAGCCGTATTCGTGCAGTTCTCAATTTCCAAACCATTTACATTTCCATGAGCTTCGTTGAACTGCATAACAACACTTTCAGACTGGCCCACATAAATGCCGGTGTCGGCGCTTCCGCTGGCTGTGCAGTATTCAATAACACCATTTTTGCAATGCACCGGATAAAGCCCATATTCTTTGTTATTAATGGTGACTATATGCGATAATAAAAAGCCATCGATATAATCGAGGTAAACGCCATTTTCCGTAAAATCTTTGACGGTAACATTTTTTAAGACAAACCCATCTCCGCCTTTGTGCACCATTATGCCGCAATCCTCATCTCCCGGATTTTGAATTACAACTTCATCGCCGGCGATACAATTCATTCCTATCAATTGAATACCCGCTTTGGTAATCGTTATTTCTCCTTTATAAATTCCGGGTTCGATAAGAATAATAGAGCCTGGTGCAGCCGCATAAACGGCAGCCTGGATGGAACTGCCACTTTTGACAACGATAGGTTTGGTTTTCCCTTGAGCAAAATCGCCACTATTGCAGGGAGCAAAAGATTGCTTTTTGCAACCGGTAAATACAATTGCTCCAGCAAATACAATTGCGAGCAGCAGGGTTGTTTTTTTAGGTAAAAAAATTCCCCGGTTAATTGATAATGTAAGTTTCATTGTAGACCTCCTTTTTAAATGATTAATAAAATGTTTAAGTAATTCTTGTTACGTAACAGGTGCCAAACAATGAACAAAATACTACTATGCCAGATCCATAGCCTAATTGATAATTGCGATGTGCATTATATTTTTTGCGAATTCTATATCAGTGGGAGATGAAGGGACACCGTGAGTAACACTATTTGCCAAAAACTATTTTTTAATGCAGAAACGTATTATTATTTGCAAAAAAATAAATGATGAAAATTACTTTTCACCAGAAATTCTTTGGGGTACTTTTTTAGGACAAAAAATTCTGATTCCAATAATTTTCTTAATAACTGCGGCAGTAAAAGAACAAATACACAGGTTTTCTATTCAAACGGGTTGTTTACCGGGGTTCTCAAAAAAAAATCATAAAACAAAATGCTGCTTCCACAGCATTAAAAAACGCTACTCCCTTATTTGTCCATCTCCTTTTATTACCCACTTTTCTGTAACTAATTTCTCCAAAGCAAATGGCCCGCGTGCATGGAGCTTTTGAGTGGAGATACCAATCTCTGCGCCAAGGCCAAATTCTTCACCATCCGTGAAGCGCGTAGATGCATTGGCGTAAACGGCTGCTGCATCCACTTCTTTTAAAAAGCGTTCGCATTGTTTTTTATTTTCTGAAACAATGGCCTCCGAATGTTTGGTAGAATATTTTTGAATGTGCTGCAAAGCCTCGTCGGTATCTTTCACAATTTTAATGGCACATTTAAGGCTTAAAAATTCACGGCCAAAATCTTCAGCCGTTGCTACTGCAAGATTTGGATAACCTTTCAATAACCGGTGCGCTTTTTTATCTGCAAATATT
>JAHEZA010000378.1:0-2883 GCA_023251335.1 Chitinophagaceae bacterium
CATATTCTCCCTGCAATGAATATTTCCCAAATAGAATCAATCCTATCGCAGCAACAGGTGTAATGACGAGCATCATAATGATTCCAAAGACGATATCTTCCTGGTTGCCTGACATTATTTTGGGTATGCCCATTTTAAAAATACCGAACCAGGCGGCAACCAGCCCAAGCAATATCCAGACAATGCCCAGCCATCTTTTCAATTGATTTGTTCTGGAAAAGGTTACTATTTCTAAGGATGGTTCGGTTTTGTTCTCTTTAAGATATACTAATCCAATTATGATACTGAGACTCATCAACACCATAGGATAGGTGAGGCCTGCCAGGTAATAATCGGGCTCGTTGGCTTCACTTGCCTTCTGTACCAGGTATGTAGCAAAATAGGGAGCCATACCGCCGAATATTCCGTAGCCAAAATGGTACGGTAAAGAGAGAGAAGTATATCGGATCTTCAGTGGAAACATCTCTACAATAAAAGCCGCCAGCGGCCCATAAGAAACAGTAAATATAAACTCCAGTAAAAAGACAAAAAAGATTAATTTCCATTTACCGGATTTACTGAGTGTTATTGTTTTTATTAAATCCTGATCTCGTGTACCGCTTACCGTTATATATTTGTGTACTTCTGTGGAGACAGTGCCATCAGTATAAAAATGTTTCGTTGTAGTGGCAACCATCGCATCGTTTCCCTGCAAAGTTTGTGTTGCGGTACCAGTTAAGATGTCAGCTTTTATTTCTGTTTTATGTTGAAGATTGGCAACCTGGTACATGCCTGAAAAAATCGGACGGAAGCCAATGAGGCCAAGCAACATGCCAATTAATAGAATATACTTGCGGCCTATCCTGTCGCTTAGCCAGCCGAAGAAAAAGAAGAAAGGAATTCCAAGAAGTATTCCAATGATCATTATAGCATTTGCCTGCCCATAATCTACTAACATGGTTCTAAGCATAAAACTTTGGGCATAAAAACCTACCCATCCTATAACGCCGCCGCCTATTGCAAGCCCCAAAAAAGCGAGCAATACAATTTTTAAATTTTCTTTATTGCCGAAGGATTCTTTTAAAGGATTGGAAGATGTTTTCCCTTCAGCTTTGGCTTTGGCAAATAGTGGCGACTCAGCCATTTTTCGTCTCATATATACTGACACAAATACCAAAAAAACAGAAACCAAAAATGGCAGCCGCCAGCCCCAGCTTTCCCATGAAGATTTATCCATTAAATTTTTAATAGTCAAAATCACCGTGATGGAAAGTACAAATGCAATACCTGTAGATGCCTGTATACATGATGTCCAAAACCCACGTTGTTTTACCGGTGATTGTTCGGCAACGTACGTAGCAGCGCCGCCGTACTCGCCGCCGATGGCCAATCCCTGCAACAATCTTAATATTAAAACAATCAGTGGAGCAACAAATCCGATGGATTTGTAAGTAGGTACTAATCCAATAGCAATCGTAGATCCGCCCATCAATACCAGTGTAATCATGAAGGTGTATTTGCGGCCGATCATATCGCCCATCTTGCCAAACACCAATGCTCCCAACGGCCGCACCACAAGGCCTGCAGAGAATGTGGCTAACGTGGCCAGGAACGCGGCAACCGGGTTTTCTTTTGGAAAAAACTCCGTGGAAATAATCGTAGCCAGGCTGCCGAAAATAAAAAAATCGTACCATTCAATGAGTGTACCAACCGAAGATGCTGCTATGATAGGAATTAATTCTTTACCGGAAGTTTTAACGGGTTTCATTTTTTAGTTTGAAATTTATTAATGTTTTTCATTCGACTTTAAAACCCGTAAAAAATTTCCCCCTAGAATTTTATCAATATCTTTCTCGCTGTAACCCTTTTCCACCAAGGCTTTCGTTATTAGTGGATAATCGGTAACATCATCCAATTGTTGTGGCGTGAGATTGGTGCCATCAAAATCAGAACCCAGGCCTACATAGTCAATGCCCACTAATTTTACGATGTAATCAATATGGTCAATAACCATAGATAGGGGAGGCCGCATGGTGCTGGCTTCTACTGCGTATTTATGGTAAATAGAATCCATAGCGTAAAATTCAGGAATACCACTTTTTTGCAGTGTATCCAATTCATCCTTATGTGTTACAAAAAACGCCGCTTCTTTTTTATCGAAGGTGCTGTCTATAAACCCCGGATTAAAGTTGATTTGTATTACACCTCCGTTTTTAGCAATGGCTTTTATCTGATCATTTTTTAAATTGCGACGATGAGGAACAAGACTATAGACAGAACTGTGTGAGGCAATAATTGGTTTGGTCGAATATTTTATCACATCCCAAAAAGTCTGATCTCCCACATGGCTCACATCCACCATCATACCCAATTGATTCATGCGCTGCACCACCTTTATACCAAAAGCAGTAAGACCTTTTTTCCCTTCTGAATTTAAGCCATGCCCAATAGTGGGATTTAAGGAAGTTTCATCTGCCGCACTCGTTGCCCATGAAGGAGAAATATTGTGCGTCAAAGTTAAATACCTGGTACCCCGATTATAAAGGGCATCTAATTTATTAAGATCATCTTCTATCATGTGGCCACCTTCTACACCAAACATGGCAGCAATCTTATGCTGCTTTACCACTTTCATTAATTGTGCATAGTTGGATACTTTTACAATCTTATCCGGATTGCGTGCGGCTACTGCATCAAGCGTATCCATTTCCCTGGTGGCATAAGCATAAGGATTTTTTGCATCGCCATCACAGAAGACAGAAAATATCTGCACATCCAGGCCGCCTTTTTTCCAACGGGCAAGATCACTAAGAGTTTTTCCGGAGAGATTCTGGTCCATAACGACAGCTATATCGGCGGTCTTCATCAAAATATCATTATGGGTATCTACCACAATTGCTTTGG
>JAHEZA010000378.1:2893-3717 GCA_023251335.1 Chitinophagaceae bacterium
TCATTTTGCATCTAATATTTTTTGAGAAAAAGAAAATTGTTTTTTTATGTTTTGATAATTATTACTGGAAGAAGTGAAAGTCGTGTAGATATTTCTTTTTGTTCGTTCAACAATTAATTGCACTAATTTTTTATACCAAAATTCGTTTTAGAATCAGAAAAAAATAAGTACAAATAAAATTCACACAATCACTTACTTCACGACGTTACCAACCAGACTTCAAGCTAACTATCTTTTTCTGTTTAAAAACTAATGGCAGGACAAATACCTTGTTTATTGTCCGAAAGGTTGGTTTTATTTACCGGCCGTGTAAAAATGAGATAAGGTTGCGCAAGCTTCCGAAGTAGCAACTCTTCTGTTAGTTTTATTTATTTTTTGTTTTGTGAAAATAGGAATTTATTTTATTTATCTGTTTACTGATGATTTAATGTGATGCGATATCATGTGTCCTAACGCTCTAAACAAAAAAAGAGGCTGCCTTCGGCAACCTCTTATATGTTAGCTTTTCAGGAATTATCTACTTTCTTTTATCAACCGCAGCGTTACGATGTCAGTGCCTTGCATGAACTGCGCAATGTAAATACCCGGATGATATGAACTTCCCAATTGGATGGTACTGTTTGCCGGTACGTCTGTTCTCTGCTCTATCACTCTTCCTGTCATGTCAGTCACTACCAACTTCACCTTTTCTTTACTTAAGCTTTGCAGCCCGGCTGTGAAATAATAGGAAGTTGGGTTTGGCATTACTTTTACGGTGAGCTTGCCGGTACCGGTTTGTTCGGTTACCTGGTTGCCGTTTACTTCAACCGCTGAACCTGTAACAG
>JAHEZA010000379.1 GCA_023251335.1 Chitinophagaceae bacterium
GGGAATTACCGTGGAAGTCTGACCGGGCTTCAACCGGCTATTTTTATCGAACAACGGCACTTTTATTTCATTGCCGTTTTTATCTATCTGGCGATAACGCGCAAGCGATTTTTTCAGCCCGTCATATTGCATTCCTGCGATCACTCCGCTACGCTCTTCGATGCGGCCCGAATTTAAATTGTCTGCCAGCAGGGATGCATAGGAAAGCTTTTTTCGTGGCAAATACCAGTTAATAGATTCTGCTTTCTTGTTCAACGAACCAGCCCATATTTTTTCCGAATAATAAAAATATTGCCCTGTAAGCATTAGCTCGATATTGATATCCGGACTGGTATTAGCTCCACTGACAGGACTATACAGCATTTGGTCAAGCGTATCTTTATACGGAATGCTCACATTCACCCCTTCACTGTCCACATTCTCAATTCTTGAAATCAATGCATCTGAAGTGGGCACCAGGCCACCCTGGTCATACCATACGTAGTGATAATTATTGGTGCGGTAAAATGTATAAAATTCCTCTTTAAATTCTTTGAACAATGGCTTTTCATCGAGGAATTTTTGAATGGCCATGCTATCAAAAGAAATATTGGAAGCCGGATTGAAGCTACCTGCGACGCCTGGTATGTCCGTTGTTTTTACTTCTACTTGTTTTTTATCACTTTTTTTCCCCTCCGTTTGGCAACACAGAAGAGATAATGCGACTAATGTAAGCGGGAAAAGAAATATTCTATTTATTGCAGATAACATATCAGTGTTTATTGAGGGTTAATAACTGATTTAATTTCAGGAGCGTTTGCAAAAAAAATCATCCGGTTCACATAAACTATCACCAATGAAAACAACTCGTTCTTAATGCACAACGCATAAAACAGGCACGGTCATCAAAAGTAGCTTTTTTTCACAGTCCTAAGTCTTGCTTATTAAAATTGTAGTGTTGTTCTATTTTAGGCACAATTAATGTGTCAGCTTTTTATGACAAAAGACTTTTAAAAACCGGCTGTGTATTCAAACAAAAATCAACCCGTATGAAAGCAGTAAGAATCCATGAATTTGGCGGCCCCGAAGTATTAAAGTATGAAGAAGTGCCGCGACCAGCGCCCGCGCCTGATGAAGTTTTAATAAAAGTATATGCCAGCGGTGTTAACCCTGTAGATTGGAAAATGCGCGCAGGACTGGCCCAATCGCTTTTCCCCATTCACCTTCCATTTATACCCGGATGGGATGTATCAGGCGAAATAGAAGAAGTGGGCAGCGATATTTTAATTTTCAAAAAAGGAGAAGAGGTATATGGAAGGCCGGAAGTGACGCGCGACGGAACCTATGCGGAATATGTGGCAGTGAAAGCGGATCAAATTAATTTTAAACCACAAAGTATAGACCATGACAAAGCAGCATCGGTACCGCTGGCAGGACTTACTGCCTGGCAGGGATTGTTTGATTATGGCCACCTGGAAGAAGGCCAGAAAGTATTGATACACGCGGCATCGGGAGGCGTGGGCAGTTTCGCCATACAGTTAGCGAAATGGAAAGGTGCACGTGTAATAGGTACTGCATCCGAAGAAAATATTGATTTCCTGTTCGACCTGGGAGCTGATGGAGCCATTGATTATAAAAACGAAAAATTTGAAGACAAAATAACCGGCGTCGACCTGGTGCTTGACCTGGTGGGTGGCGATACACAAAAGCGTTCTTTAAAAGTAATTAAGAAAGGAGGCAGGTTGGTCACCACGGTGCAACCACAATACAAGGAAGAAGCAAAAGCAAAAAGCATAATGATGGAGGCTTTTCTTACAAGGTCGTTGCCGGAAGAACTACAGCAATTGGCCAACCTGATAGATTCAGGAAAAATAAAACCCATCGTTACACGAAAGTTTTCTTTAAAAGACGCGGCCGCTGCGCAAAAAGAAATTGAAAAAGGGCATACCAGGGGAAAGATCGTGCTTACGGTGGTATGATTGCGAGGAATTGAACCAGCATTTGCTGCGCCGCCCGTCACGGCTTCCATCGAAAAATAAAAATCAAAAGAATTTGTTTGTTTACTTGCGTCATTGGTCCGAAGTTCCTGGCTGAAAATATCTGTTGAGCAAAGAATAAAAATCTTTACTATTTGTTCGTTTACTGTATTTTTATTCCGGGTGAATTAATAGTAATTTTAAAATGGCATTCCTCAAAAGTTGAATGATGTCTATATGATAGGAGAACAATACCCGAAGATCTATCTCTACAAGCGAATTGTTCATGCAAAGCTTTTCATTGATAGTAACTATGCAAGCAAAATAGACCTTGGCAACATTTCAAACGAAGCCTGTTTTTCAAAATTTCATTTTATACGAATCTTCAAGTCTGTTTATGGTAAGACGCCGCATCAATACTTAATGCAGGTAAGAATTGAAAACGCAAAGCATTTTCTAAAGCGGTATTACGCTGTTTCGGACTGTTGCTTCCTGGTTGGATTTGAGAGTATTACTTCCAATTATCAGCAAACGAACCTGCCTACCAGTAGATAGACAAATAATCAACTTTCTTATTCCATCTTCGGGCTGACAGTTGTTAAGGGCAAATAAAATAAAAAGAATATGAATTTTACAAGACTAATACCCAGTGTATTTTATACAGACCTTTCGGACGGTCTTAAATTATTTGTCGACTGTCTACAATTTACAATTGAACACAAAGATTTAAATACTTCACAACCCTACTGTGTATTACAAAAAGATGGGATAAGCATTATGGTTTTTCAAGATGAACAATTAGCGAAAGAACATAATCCGGAGCTAAGGCTTGTAACGGATAACATTGCAGAAGTATATGCGAAAGTATCTGCATCACATCCACATCTACTTCACCCAAATCTTGACAAAGTTACAGTCAGACCTTGGGGTGCAAAAGAATTTGCGATTGCAGACAATCAACTCGGCATTAGATTTCAACAATGGTGACAATTAGCTGCTGAGTAAAAACAACGAACTGCTAATAAAAGTTTTGCTACAAGGCTGGCGGACGGAATAGCAATCGGCGTTGTACTGCTATCAACTAATAGTCCGCTCTTAGGTAACTCCTTTTGCCAGGTTTAAGAAAACAGAATAAAATGATGGAATCTGCGTTTTAAGCATGTCGGCTATTTCCGGACAGCCGCACCGCTAAAATACAAAATATGAATATGAAGTACCAATCAGTGTTTCTTTCCACTGTATCTGTTATTTTTTTCGGCGGCATCCTTGTAGGTTGCCACGCCACCTTTATTTCCGGTTCTCCCGCTTCCGGAAGCGAATCCGCAGCACAGCCAACTCAGGAGCTAACAATGGTGAGGGAGCAACCCGAAGCAGTCGTGGTAAACCGCCCCGAACCATTGGTGGTAAACCGCCCCATTCTGATACGGGAAACGGGAGCCACAACACCAACTATTGCGCCTGCAGCTATTGAAAAAACAAGGGTGCCATTGATCCTCACTTCTTTTTCTGGTAATGCAATTAAGCATTATACCGATGGAAGAAAATATATCAAATCAAAGGAGGGATATTTTTACTGGGAAGGATACGACAGTCGGTGGTATATGGAGGAAAATGATCTGAAAAAAGTGAATTATACCGACGAGGAATACATCGACTGGACAACAAAAGGAAAAAGGCAAAATAATTACATCCCGGGTGCTAACGGGAACAAGAACACGACAAACCAGCCAGGTAACAGCGCCTTTGGACATAGTCGC
>JAHEZA010000380.1 GCA_023251335.1 Chitinophagaceae bacterium
GGCATCTGGTATAAGAAGATGAAGAATCGGTAGAAGTAACTGCTCAATGATTCGACCTTTGCGGATGTTCCCGTTGTTGGCGCAAGAATGAGGCGTAGCATTGTGTTTAGCCTTCTTGTGACATATTTATGAACTATATTTTAAATCAATAGAAAACAACAATCCGGATTAAAAGTTGCTTTACTGTAAAATTATTTTACCGATGAATACGACGGTTCTGCCAAACATGTCAAAGATTATTAAACCGGAAGACGATTCCAACCATGTAGTTTCTTCCCGGCGCGGCATTATAATAACGGCCAACAGCAGCATTTATGTCGTTGCCGAGGCTGTATTTTGAATCAAAAATATTGTCGGCCGCTGCAAAAATTTCGGCGTGGATTTTTTTACTAATATCTTTTTTGTATCCCAGCCTCGCGCCTAAAAGATTATACGAAGCAGCATATACAGAGTTGGCATCATTGAGGGCAATCTTATCAGTATAATTATAAGTTACGTTTAGATAGCAACCTGCTTTTGAGCTTATGTCAAGACCGGCTACGACCACATTTGGTGCGGCGCCGGGTAGTTCATTTTTTGAAAAATCATTGTTTACCTGTTTGAAATCTCCATAGTGGAAATCATGCCAGGCATAGCTTCCAAATACTTTAGCTGAACTGATGAAATGGTGTGGCATGTCAATCAGTTGATAAGAAGCATAAGCCTCCACACCATTTTGATTGGTTGAGCCGGCATTTACATAATAATAAACCCCATTGGTGTCAATACGTTGTACGATTGTATTTTTCAAATCAAAAAGAAATCCACTGACATCAAAAAATAATTTGCTGTGCAACAGGGTTCCTTTAAAACCCAGTTCATAATTCATGCCGTCTTCCGGTTGCAAATTGGTACCAAATAATCCGTCGGAACGAAGTACCTCTGAAACAGTTGGCGGGGAAAAACCACGGGCAACGCTTGCATATACTGAAACATGTTTCTTTAGCTGTTTAAGAACCGCAATGTGCGGCGGAAATTGACTTTTGAAGACCCTTGTCTGCGTGGTTGATGGCCTTGCAGAAAGATCAACATCCTCGATGGATGATTTATTCAAACTTACTCCGCCTGTAATGGTCCAGCCATGTGGCAATTCAAAATTTGTCTGCGCGAAGAATAGGTATTGCCAATTGTTTAAGTTATCATCAGATAGCAATGAATCAGCAACGCCCAGTTTATTGCTATAATCCCTGGTATTGAAAAATCCCACTTGTGCCTCTGTCCCGAAATCAAGCTGGAAGGCAGTTTTGCCGATTTGCTTTTTATATTCAAATACGCTTCTGCCTCCGAAATGCGGTTCTTTCCGGTATTCATAAACTCTTATTCCGGGGTTGGTGAAATCGGTATAAGAACCATATAAAGAAGTGGTATTATGCCAATGATCATTAAACACGTATTCATTGCTAAATCCAGTAAGAAAGGTCTTTTGATAGATAGCTGCTTTGGCCTCCACAGCTCCCGGTTGAAAACCTGAAGCCGGCCTTGCCTGTTTTGGATCAGCATTATATTGGGCCAGGGTTAATCCACCGGGTGTTTGATAGTAAAGGTCGCTATACGACATGTATGCACGCAGTGTTTGTTTGTTGTTCACTTTCAATGCACTTTCCCAGGTACCAATATCCCTGCGCATCTTTGACTGTTGGCGATAACCATCACTTGTTTGGTGAGAATAATTAAAACTATTTTCATGATCACTATCACCTGTTTTTACATTGAGATTAATGTTGTTGGTATTAAAACTTCCAAATGTGTAAGCAAGCGAAACGCCTTTGTTCCAGACAGCCGGCAAAGTATGTATGAGCATGGCGCCGCCAATGCCGGCTCCGTATAAGCTGCTGGCTGGCCCTTTAACTATTTCAATTGAGTTGAAATTATAAAAGCTTAGTTGGTTTAAATACGTATTGCCACTTGGGTCGGTAAGCGGGATATCATTCAGGTAGATTTTTACATCGCGTACGCCGAATGGGGAACGTAATGAACTGCCACGAATATTTAGCCTGTAACTGCCGGGGGAACGTTCTTCCATGCTTACACCAGGAATCATATTTAATGCGGGTAATATACTCATATTGGCAAAGCGATTTAGCTGTGCCTGGCCTGTAACACTTACGGGAGCTGCCACATCAATCAGGCTACGGTTTTGCTCATAGACTTTTACGATAATGTTTTCCAATGTTTGGACTGAATCTATATCAGAAGTTGTCTGTGCAAAAACAGAAAAAGGAAAGAGTATAAAAATTACCAGGAAAATTTTCATCAGGTATTTATCGTTGATAAAATACAAATGTAATCACAAATGTTTCTATCTTCCCTCTATGAAACTAACGAAGCAACTCTCATTGTTCGATTTTACGATCATTATGGTAAGCCTCGTAATAGGTATGGGTATTTTTCGTACTCAGGCTAATGTGGCAAAAGCTGTGAGCAGCCCGGCGATGTTTTACGCGGCTTGGATAGCGGGCGGTTTAATTGCTTTGTGCGGCGCACTTACGTATGCGGAGATTGGCAGCCGCATGCCGGTAACCGGCGGTTATTATAAAGTGATTGCGTTTGCCTATCATCCGTCAATTGCATTTGCTATTAACTGTATCATACTTGTTTCCAATGCGGCATCACTTGCGGCCGTGGCATTGGTAGGCGGCGAATATATCACAGGCATTTTAATTCCTCAATCGCAGCATAATGATTGGCTATCAAACCCTGCTAATGCACAATATATACAACACATACATATTGTTATCGCCATTTCCGCGATCATCATTTTTTATGGAGTTAATTTATTAGGATTGAAAATGAGCGCCCGTGCGCAAAATGTATTAACAATTATTAAGATCCTAATGGTGATTGCATTGATAAGCCCACTGTTTTTTGCTACCTTATCATCCTCACATGCTGTTGTTACTTCAGTTACGCAAACGGCGCCCGTACTCACTGAATATCTGAAATCTTTCGGTGTGGGACTGGTGGCTGTAAGCTTTACGTACGGTGGTTACCAACAAACGATCAACTTCGGCGAAGAAGTTGTAAATCCCAAAAAGACAATTCCCCGCGGAATCTTCCTGGGCATCATTATTATTATTTCGCTATATCTTCTTATCAATTATGCCTATGTAAATGTGATTGGTTTTGAAGAATTGAAATCAGCGAAAAATATCGCCGCTATCATGGCCTCCAAAGTTTTTGGAATCAACGCTGAAAGGATCCTGTCTGTGCTGCTTTTTTTAAGCGTACTGGCTTATGTAAATATTTTGCTGATGAGCAATCCGCGGGTAATGGCCGCCATGAGCGATGATAAAATTTTGCCCCCGGCTTTTAAGAAAAGAAATACAAAAACAGAAACGCTTACCACTTCGTTAACTGTATTTTCAATCCTTTGTGTGCTCATTATTTTCTGGGCAAAAGAATTCGATAGTATTCTGAGCTTCACGATATTTTTGGATTGTTTTGGAATGGCATTCTCAGCAGGAAGCATTTTTATTATTCGTAAAAAAACCCCTTATCTCAATGACAGCGGTATTTACATGATGAAGTTCTACCCTTTATTACCTTTGATTTTTATAGCTGCCTATACATTTGTAGGTGTCAGTATATTAATAACTGATACCAAAATTTCATTAATCGGACTTGCAGTGTTGGCAGCATTTATTATCCTTTATTTT
>JAHEZA010000381.1:0-3270 GCA_023251335.1 Chitinophagaceae bacterium
ATCTTCGCCGCTCCAGCCTGTGTTCATCTCACCATATTTTCCGAATTTACCGCTCATTAAATCAAAAGGTGATTCAATGCCTGTAACCTGGAAGCGATAAGGCATTAATTGCAGGAATATATCGCCGGTTACATTTTGTTGTGAAGAAATAAAAAACGATTCTATATCACGCATCACAGGATCCAGCAATTGTCCTTCGTGCAGCCAGTTTCCATAAAAATCGGCCAACTGGCTTTTAAGTGTCAACTGCCATTTGGTAAGCACATTTTTTTCTAAAGCGTGATGCGCTTTAATGATCAGCATTGAAGCCGCTGCTTCAAATCCTACCCTGCCTTTGATACCTATAATGGTATCGCCCACATGTACATCGCGTCCAATTGCAAAAGGGCCGGCTATAGTTTGTAAATGTTGTATTGCAATTACAGGATTATCAAAGGTAGTCTCATTGATTCCTTTTAATTCTCCTTTTTCAAAATGCAATTTTATTTGTTCGGGATCATGTTTACTCAATTGAGTTGGCCATGCTTCCTCCGGTAACATGCCGTTAGAAGATAACGTTTCTTTTCCTCCTACACTTGTTCCCCATAAACCTTTGTTGATTGAGTAAACTGATTTTTCGAAGTTCATTTTTACGCCTTTTGATTTCAGGTAATCAATTTCCTGCTGCCTTGATAACTGCAAATCCCGAATAGGTGTAATGATCTCAATCCCCGGAATCATAATATGAAAGATCATATCAAATCTTACCTGATCGTTTCCTGCCCCGGTGCTTCCGTGGGCCACCGCGTCAGCGCCAATTTTTTTAACATGTTCGGCAATATGCAGCGCCTGTGAAACCCTTTCTGCACTTACACTTAAAGGATAGGTATTGTTCTTTAAAACATTGCCATAGATAAGAAACCTGATAATGTTTTCGTAATAACTTTTGGTTGCATCAACAGTAAGATGAGATGCCACACCAAGTGCTTTGGCATGTTGTTCGATATGCTCTAATTCTTCTTTGGAAAAACCACCTGTATTTACAATAATGCTGTGGACTTCATAATGTAATTCATCCGTAAAATATTTCACGCAATACGTGGTGTCTAAACCTCCGCTGAAACCTATTACAACCTTTTTACTCATGGTATCTTTTTATTTTATTTTTCAACCTTCCTTTATGGATTTAGTGTCCTGGTGGGACAGATTCAAAAATTAAAGAAAAAATGAAAAATGGATTTTGGCTTCTTTTCTTTTATCTTTTTCATATACCGGATAAGCTTGATTTTTTTCAGCCTCATGAACCTTTCATAAACCTTTGATTTCTTTTTAAAATCCTTCGCTGTTTCTGCAGGTTCAGGGTGGTCCTTTGGATCGTAGAGCATCGCAGTGCACATACAATTCTTTCTATCCTTACTCATCAGGATATCATAATTGACGCAGCTTTTGCAACCGGCCCAAAAGTTGTCATCATCTGTAAGCTCAGAATAGGTTACTGGCTCGTAACCAAGGTCGCTGTTTATTTTCATAACTGCGAGACCTGTGGTAAGGCCAAATATTTTTGCCTCAGGATATTTTTTCCGCGACAGCGCGAATATTCTTTGCTTTATTGTTTTCGCAATTCCGGATTTCCTAAATTCAGGCGCCACAATCAGGCCGCTATTGGCCACAAATTTTTCGTGGCCCCATGCTTCTATATAGCAAAAACCTACCCATTGATTATCATTCGTAACTGCAATAACCGCTTTTCCTTCGGTCATTTTTTGCATAATATATTCTGGAGATCGTTTTGCAATTCCGGTTCCGCGCGCCTGCGCCGACGCTGCCATTTCATCCGTAATAGTAGTTGCGTGATTAATATCTTCGGAAGTTGCAACACGAACAATAATATTTGATTGTTCCAATTTGCAGGAAATTTAAATTTTAATAAAAGAGAGAGCGTTCGGTGGATTTTTTTCACTGATAGGGGCGGTTTCAACTGCTCGGCCTATCAGCATCCACGTCGTGATAAATATACCGTTGCCGGGGAAAAGAAACTATATAGTATATTTTTCTTCAAGGCTGTATTTATAATTTTATAAAATTGAAAAGCAAAAATAATATATAAATTATTATCAAAGCCACTTTTTTGTGAATATTTTGTTACGATGAAATTTTAATGGAAAACAATCTGCATTTTCAGAAAAATGGCAATGCTTTTTTTCTTCGTTTACTGTCGAAGCGTTAATAATATTTTCAAATTGGTTGAACGTGATTCACTTGCCAGGGCTTTGGTGTGCGATTTGAACTTCCTTTCTCCCTACATGTTTTAATAGGTTATTATGTAGAAGACAAATAGGAATTGACCAAATTTCTTTGCTCACTGTTTCCCCGGTTCAGGATTGTGTAAGAGTTTTACTTTTACCTTTGATCATTAAATTTCATGTTACCATGGTAAAAATAGGCGAGTATAATCTGTTGAAAGTGATCAAAGAAAAATCTATGGGTGTTTTCATGGACGACGGCGAAGAAGGTATTTTGTTGCCCAAGCGTTTCGTTCCTGCTCACACGAAAATCGGCGATGAACTTACCGTTTTTTTATATCACGATGGAGAAGACAGGCCAATAGCCACTACGCAAAAGCCCTATGGAGTGTTGGGAGATATCGTAAAACTAAAGGCCGTAAATGTAACGCACCAGGGCGCTTTTCTGGATTGGGGATTGATGAAGGATCTTTTTATCCCCAAATCAAAAATTAAAAATTTTATAGTTCCTAACGGTGAATATTTAGTGAAAATAGTTATGGATGAAAAGACTGGGCGTGTAGCAGCAACCGAAAAATTAGAACCTTTTTTATCCAACGAAAATCTTACCATAAAAGTAAAAGATGAAGTAGATTTAATAGTTTATCGGCAAACAGATATTGGGTATGAAGTGATCATCAATAATATTCATAAAGGCATGTTGCATAACAATGAAATTTATCGGAATATCAATATCGGCGATCGATTCCGAGGATTCATAAAAAACATTTTGCCCGAAAATAAAATTGATGTTGCTGCCGGAAAATCCGGATACCAAAGGATAGAGGATGAAACAGAAAAAGTGTTGCGGCTATTAAAAGAAAATGACGGCTATCTTCCTTATCATGATAAATCTTCACCGGAAGAAATTTATTCATTCTTTGACATGAGTAAAAAAACTTTCAAAATGACAATAGGAAATTTATATAAGCAGCGTAAAATTATTTTTACCAAAACAGGAATCCAACTGGCAGAGCAGTAAACAAACCATTTTCACCAATTATTCTTT
>JAHEZA010000381.1:3280-3684 GCA_023251335.1 Chitinophagaceae bacterium
GGAAATACCAATCAGAATCCACCAGGCCAGGAACGTAGCCACGCTAATGGCAACGGTAATTCCATAGCTCACATAACTGGAGCCATAGTAAAAGCCAACTTCTATATCGAAGTATTGGCCACACACTTCGCATCTTTCATGCATCTTCATGAAGCCTTTAGCATAAACTTTATTATTTATAAACATGTGCCCGATTCTGCACCTGGGGCATTTGCATTTTAATAAATTTAAAACACTGGGTGTTTCATGGCTGTGTACATGAGGCATATTATTTCTCTAATTTTTCGCTGCAAATTTAATACATATTTCAGGCTGTAATGATTTCTTGTACGGACTAAGAGATCCGTTAAGTAATTGGGCGCGTGCTCCTACCTGGAATTAAAAGAGGATTATTTTTTTGATCC
>JAHEZA010000382.1 GCA_023251335.1 Chitinophagaceae bacterium
AACCATTGTTGACAGAGGATTATGTGGTGCAGCCCATTGTTGATGTAAGCCCGCCTAAATGGCACATTGGGCACGTAACATGGTTTTTTGAAACATTTATCCTGAAACCGCATTGCAAAGACTACGTAGAATTTAATCCTCAGTACAATTATGTATTCAACAGTTATTACGAAACTGCCGGAGCGCGGGTTATCAGAACAGACCGCGGAAACCTGAGTCGTCCTACAGTGGAGGATGTATATAATTACAGGAAGCACGTGGATGATGCGATGCGTCAATTCCTGCAAAATCGGGTATCCAAAGAAATCGAAGAGCTTTTGTTGATAGGATTCAATCATGAACAACAACACCAGGAGCTGTTGATGACAGACATAAAATATATTCTTGGAAATAATCCGCTATTTCCGCCCTATATCAATCCAACAGATAGTAAACAAATAAATAAAGCGAATTCTAATTTACCTGGTGATAATAATTTTATAAAAATTAATGAAGGTGTGTATGAAATTGGTTTTGATGGTGAAGGATTTTGTTTCGACAACGAACTGAAAAGACATAAGGTTTATCTAAACGATTTTGCCATTTCAAGCTCCCTGGTAACTAACAAAGAATTTTTAGAATTTATGGATGCCGGTGGTTATAGAGATTTTAATTTCTGGCATTCGGACGGATGGGCATGGGTAAACTCTAACCAGGTTTCAGCGCCCCTTTATTGGTATTTTATCAATAATAAATGGTTCAACTACACATTAGAAGGATTGCAGTTAATTAATATGGACGAGCCGGTTTGTCACGTAAGTTTTTATGAAGCCGCAGCTTATGCATCGTGGAAGGGAATGCGCCTGCCGACTGAGTTTGAGTGGGAAGTGGCTGCTCAACAATTTGAGTGGGGTAGAAGATGGGAATGGACCGACAGTGCTTATCTTCCTTACCCTGGTTTTTCAAAAGCACCGGGGGCTATTGGAGAATACAATGGAAAGTTTATGGTCAATCAAATGGTGTTGCGGGGCGCATCGGATGTTACTTCTCCGGAGCACAGCAGAATTACGTATCGCAATTTTTTTCAACCCAATTTACGCTGGCAATATACAGGTATCAGGTTAGCACAATAAAAGATTTATGGAAAAATTTTCAACAGAGGTAGCGATAGATTTACAACCTTCTCCCAAACGTTTAAATAAAAAAATAAATATTTTTTTAAACGATGTACTAGAGGGATTACAATCTTCTCCAAAGTATTTAGACTCTAAATATTTTTACGATAAAAGAGGTGATGAGCTTTTTCAGAAGATTATGGCGAGCAATGATTACTATCTCACCAATGCTGAAATGGAAATATTGACAAACCAGAAAGCAGAAATTGCGGACGCTGTTTTAACCGACACGAATAAGCTGGACGTAATCGAATTTGGTGCGGGCGATGCCACCAAATCAATTCACCTTCTAAAAGAACTTAACGAAAAAAAGGCAATCGCCAATTATTTCCCGATAGATATTTCTGAAAACATCATCAATCTGCTGAATAAAAATATTCCGGCAGCGATCCCCGGATTGAGTATTCACGGGCTAAACGGAGAGTATTTTGATATGCTTGCGAAAGCGAATCAAATCTCAAAAAATAAAAAGTTGGTGCTGTTTCTCGGCGCAAACATTGGCAATTTTAAATTCGATGCCATGCCGGCATTCTGCAAAAAATTACGCAACCAGCTTTCTGATGGAGATATGGCATTAATAGGATTTGATCTTAAAAAAGATCCTAAAAAGATTTTAGCCGCCTATGATGATTCCGAAGGCTTTACCAGTCAATTTAATCTGAACTTATTACGACGAATCAATAACGAATTAAATGCAAATTTCAACCTGGGAAATTTTGAACATTACGCGATGTATGATCCTGATTCAGGCGCTTGCAAAAGTTATTTGGTTTCTATGAAAGAACAAAAGGTTTGCATTGATGAAACGCCAATTAATTTTGAAAAAGACGAAACCATCTTTATGGAAATTTCCCACAAATATTCTGTTAGCCAAATTGATGAAATAGCGGTGCAATGCGGATTTAAACCTGTGAAGCATTTTTTTGACAAGAAAAAATATTTTGTTGATGTGATCTGGGAAAGTACACGCTTTAGATGACAGTAAACAAACTAATTTTAAAGATTTCAAATTCCTTCGTATTATAGTAAACCGACTTTTTTTGAAGATTTTTATTTGCCAGGTGCGTTTGGTTTGATTGTTACATGATTTCCGTTACAGTACATTCCCCGGACAATCATATTGTGTATGCCCGTGTCTGAAACCATGTGTATCGTTTCGTGCATCCTTTTTTCCGAAGATGCGAAACGATGCCGTGAAGCCGGCAAAATAATACCAGTCTTTTGGTTTTGTTCCGCGTTGGGTGCCGCCGGGCGGGTAAGGCAGTCCGTCTTTAAGTTCATCGCCGCGATAAGCAAACTCCACAGCCCTGGGACCCATTTTTGCAAGCAATGTATTTTCATCCACATAAGTAGTGCTCACGTCGTCAAGATAGTCGGTAAATAATTTTCTGAATCCTATTTCAATACCTACATTTATATTTTCAGTCAGAGAAAACTTTACGCCTGCACCAAATGGAATTCCATATTGATAGATGTTGTAAGAAGGCCTTCCGGCAACAAAACCTTCTCCTTCCGTATTTAAAATTTGCAAACCAATCATTTTGCCCGTACTATCGAAGGTATAGGGATTAATATGGCAAAGTGATATTCCTCCAAAAATATACGGCGTTAAAACATGTTCATCAAGAGGGGTAAAATAGTATTCAACACCCGCACTTACCTCGTAAAGCCTGGAAGTAAAATTCAAATTTCTTGCACGGTGATTCCCCAATTTGTCGTCTGCGGAAATGTGTGCATAAGCGAGCGTTCCTCTTAATGATAAATGATCTGAAAGATCATAAGTCCCACCTATACCGCCTGCCAGTTTAGATTGGGAAAACGTGAACCATTTATCTTGCAGGTCGCCATGGTAATTGGCCATTCCACCAAAAAAATTCAGATGAAAATTTTGCAGACTGAACTGAGCGGATGCTCTTGCTGAAAATAATAGCAGCATCATGATTAATGGAAATATCTTCCTCATAGTAGAAATTGATATTGATATTGTATTTTTTCACTCATACAATACAATTCTGATTGAATAGTTACTTTCAATAAAATTAAAATATAAAACAATGCAAGACCCTATTAAAATATAAATACTTGGGACGCGGTACCTTCGAAAAACTCATTTGGCGCAAGCTTGATAGTAAAGATATTTGTGCGTTAGTCATACTTGTGCCAGTGTCTATAAATATTCATCTACGAAAAGGCAAGCGGTAAACAAACAAATATCCTCGATCCCTCTTTTTAAAATCTTTGATGAACAAGACAAAAAGCATGTAGAGGAATAAGCAGAAATCTGAAATCTAATTCAAAATACTTATTTTTAATGCACCACAATGTAACATGATTATTGGCTCTCTAAATACTTATTGTGAAAAAATATCTTTTTATAATAACCTTCCTTTCCATTTCTATCGCAGGTATTTGTCAGCAAAAAGATTCACTGATCGTTTTTAATATGTATGGAGACGTTCAGATCACTATGGATTTTCCTTCTGATTTCTCATTTCACAAAAAAACAAACATTGTTTTGTACGCATTGC
>JAHEZA010000383.1 GCA_023251335.1 Chitinophagaceae bacterium
GGATTGTTAGACGACCCGGATAGCGGAAGCTTTTTATTCAACGGAATAGAAGTAGCTGATTTCAACGAAAGAAAAAGAGCAGATCTACGAAAGAAAAACATTGGATTTGTGTTCCAAAGTTTCAACCTGATTGACGAACTGACTGTTTTTGAAAATGTAGAATTACCTCTTATTTATCTCGGCATAAAAGGAGATGAAAGAAAAAAACGCGTAGAAGCTGTATTAGACAAAGTGCAAATCATGCATCGTCGAAACCATTATCCACAGCAGCTTTCCGGCGGCCAGCAACAGCGTGTGGCAGTCGCCAGGGCAGTAGTCAACAATCCCAAACTAATTCTCGCAGATGAACCTACCGGAAACCTTGATTCATCAAACGGTAATGAAGTAATGCAAATGCTTACGGAATTAAATGAACAAGGAACTACCATCATCATGGTTACACATAGTGAGCATGATGCAAGATACAGCCACCGTATTATCAGAATGCTGGATGGGCAAACAGTAACTGAGAATATTTTGGTGTAGGGTTAATTGGAATGAAGAAAGTAGGAATCCTTAATATTTGTTGACTTACTGTAAGAAGTTTTCAGGAAAGTTCTAAAATTTGAATTTCAGAAATATTGATAAAATCTTTTTTATTAAAAGTTGCGACTTTATTAATTCCGTTATCAAGCATAATTGAAACTATTTCAATATCATATACCTGGTTTCCTTTTGGCTGATATTGTTGGATTAATTTTTCAAAAATTGAAAGGCTATTTTCATTTGGGAATAAAATTTTAGCAACGGTTTTTATTTCGTGATAAGAATTCCAGGAAGTTTTAGAATCAATTTTTTGTTTTGAAGTGACAGCAAAAAATTCGCTAATGTTCTTTGAAGTTATAAATAAATTATGATTAGGATTTAATAAAATGCTTTGGGCGGATTGGCGGTAAATGGATTTTTTATCCATTGCATAAATCTATACGTTGGTGTCAATTAATAAATCAATCATCATGAGCAAAATCACGAATGTTAATAGAATCAAGTTCTCCGCCGAGATCAACACTTCCAAGAAAGTTCCATTTTCTTTCAACTGGTTTTGGTTCAGTAACTTCTTTGATAATTATCTCTACGTTTTTGCCTAACATCGGTTTTGCTTCTTCACCGAGTTTGATTGTATCAGACTCAAGTTTTTTTCTGATTGTGATGGAATTTATAGCTGGCATAAATAAACAATTGATTAATAAAGGTACGAATACTTATAAAAAGAAAGAATATGTTCAAAAATTATTTCAAAACCGCCTGGCGAACATTATGGAAAAATAAATTTTATTCTTCCATTAATATCAGCGGGCTGGCTGTGGGCCTGGCCGCGGGCATCATGCTACTAATGTGGGTGGAGAATGAATTGAGCTACGATAAATTTAATAAGGATTATCAGCACATTTACCGGTTAAGCAGCACACTCAAATCGAACGGCGAGAACATGACATGGACGGGCGTTCCGGGACCGCTTGCTGTTTTTGCCAAATCAATTCCACAAGTTCAATCGATAGTAAGAACAAACAACTTATACGACCAGGTTCTTTCAGACAAAGACAAGAAAAAGATTTTTGATGGTAACAAAATCGGAGTGGTAGACAGCGGCTTTTTCAACATGTTTAGTTTTCATTTAATCAAGGGTAATAAAGCGAATCTACTTCCGAATTTAAATTCTATTATATTAACAAAAACTACTGCTGAAAAATTATTTAACTCCGAAGATGTCATTGGAAAAACTGTTAATTTTTATAATGAAAATTTTATCGTTTCCGGCGTCCTGGAAGATTTTCCTGAAAATTCTTCCATTGAATACGACGCGATTGTCCCAATGGCAGTGCTGGCAGCAGAGTTTACAGCAAGCGGCGGTAATGGCGATTGGAAAACAATTGACGAAGACCTGGGCAATTTCAATTTTACCACTTATGTGAAATTGAATCCAAATGCAAGCCCTTCAACCACAGGACAGAAGTTTTCTGACGCCTATAAAAAAGCGCGTAATGGTGATAGTGATGCTTCGTTTCATCTGCAAAATCTTGGAAGCATACATCTGGTCAGCGCAGATGGAAATAATTCAGCGCTGAGGATGGTCCAGGTTTTTATTCTTGTTATCATTTTATTACTGGCTATTGCGGGTATTAATTACGTAAACCTTTCCACAGCCCGTTCATTAATCCGTGCAAAAGAAGTCAGTATCCGCAAAATAGTAGGGGCGCAAAAATTCCAGTTATTTTTTCAGTTCGTAGTGGAAACTGTGATGCTTTTTTGTATCGCTACCGTACTGGCATTCGTTTTAATATTCCTGCTGATGCCGCTCTACAACAGCATTTCGGGAGAAACGCTTTCTTTTGATTTATCAGATGTAAAAGTGTGGGAAGTTACAGGCCTCGCAGTGCTGGGTACGTTGATCGCTTCAAGTATTTATCCTGCAATATTATTGTCGTCCTTTAAACCTTTGGAATCTTTAAAAGGAAAAATCACCTCCGGTATTGGCATGGCTGCATTCAGAAAAGCATTGGTCGTATTTCAATTCACCATTTCTGTTGTTCTGATAGTTTGCACGATTATCATGAGCAACCAGATGAAATTTGTAAAGAATAAAAACCTGGGTTATGATAAAAGCTATGTTTTTTCTGTTCCGTTGCCACAAGGCGTAGTAAATCATTTAGACGCCGTAAAAACAGAATTGGAAAAACACTCTTCCATTTTAAATGTAGCTGCATCTGATGTCTATAATTTCTCAGATGTGTCGGGTTCAACGGGCGATCTTGACTGGAAAGCGAAGCCTGCGAATACCAACCTGATGATTACCCAGATAGCTGCTGATAAAGATTTTATCCCCACCATGAAAATTAAATTCCTGGAAGGGGAAAATTTTACCGGGATACCGTCAGATAGCTCCCATTACATTTTAAATGAAACTGCAGTAAAACAAATGGGGCTGAAACCGCCTTATGTGGGGCAGTCAATTTCCTTCCATGGAAATAACGGAACAATCCTGGGGATAGTAAAAGATTTTAATTTTAAATCCTTAAAAGAAAAAATTGCCCCATTGATATTTTTCACCGGGTGGAATAAAAACATTTTATATGTGCGCGCAACTGCAAAAGACGTTCAACAAGCGATAGCTTCCGTGGAAAAGCAATATAAAAAATATGCTGCTGATAGTCCTTTTGGGTATCATTTTTTAGATAAGGATTTTGAAGCGCAATACAAAACCGACCAACGCACCGGCACGCTGTTCAACGTTTTCGCGGGTATTGCCATTCTTATTTCCTGCTTAGGTTTATTTGGCCTCGCCACCTATACGGCCCAGGTCAAAACAAAAGAAATCGGTATCCGGAAAGTATTGGGGGCAAGTGTTACCGGAATTGTAAAACTTTTGAGCAAAGACTTTTTAAAATTAATAATAATCGCCATCATCATCGCTACGCCTGTTGCGTGGTGGGCCATCAACAAATGGCTGGAAGGGTTTGCTTATCGCATCAATATTTCATGGTGGGTGTTTGCTGTGGCAGGAATGTTGGCATTGCTGATAGCATTGGTAACAATAAGTTTTCAGGCAATAAAAGCAGCGGTGGCAAACCCGGTGGAGACTTTAAGAAGTGAGTGATTATCGTGAGTGGTGAATGAACTGGCCCTGATGGTTAGACGGT
>JAHEZA010000034.1:0-7989 GCA_023251335.1 Chitinophagaceae bacterium
GTATATTTTTTGCCGGTGGGCACATATACGTGCATTCCGGTGGCACCGGATGTTTTACAAAAAGAAACCGCTCCCGCTTTATCCAGGATTTTTTTTACAGTAAGCGTCACTTCTATTACCTGGTCAAAAGAATTTTTTTCAGAAGGATCAATGTCTATCATCAGGTAATCGGGCTTATTTAAAGATTGCACTGTGGAATGCCAGGGATTCATTTCTATGCATCCTAAATTATTCAAATAAACAAGAGTTGCCACGTTATCGCATACGATATAATTGATCTCTTTGTTGTTCGATTCTGAATGAATCATCTGATTTTTTACGTAAGAAGGCACATCATCTGCCGCATCTTTCTGGAAAAAACTTGGCCCCTTGATGCCATTTGGATGCCGCAAGAGTGACTCCGGCCTGCCTTTCAGGTAGGGCAAAATATATTCTGCCATCGAAGTGTAGTAATCAGCCACATCCGCCTTCGTAATTTTTTCTTCAGGAAAATATAACTTATCAGGGTGAGTAATAGTTACTTTATTTCTGCCAAATGTGTAAATTTTATTAATCTCCTTTTCTGTCGCTTTCTTTTTCGAAGGGCTTGACTTTATATTTTCTCTTTTGGTCAATGGCGGATTTTTTTTGCCAGGCAATTTTGTCTTTTTTATATTTTCCATGTTTATTTCATTTATTGTTTTATCATCCCGAAGATGAAGGAAAACCGGGTGGCGAAACCTTCCATCCGCAGTAATTTCGGAATATTTTATTTCACAAATTAATTTGGGTTTTACCCAGGTTACCGGTGAATTGGTTTTTATTTTTTCGTCAAAAGGAGAATCTTTTTGCACGAGCGGCTGTAGCAGCTCGTACATTTCTTTCAATGATTTTTGATTGAACCCCGTGCCTGTATGGCCAATGTATTCAAATTCATTCCCTTCTTTGGAGGCAAGGATTAATGCACCGAAATACTTCCTCGCGCCGTCAGGCGCCGTGTATCCTGCTATAATCGCTTCAGCGGTTTTATGATTTTTTATTTTCAGCCAATCGGAAGTTCTTTTGCCGGGGTAATATTTTGAATCCATCTTCTTGGCCATGATGCCTTCAAGATTTTTTTCTTTGGAAACCTCAAGAAAAGATTTTCCTTTTTCCAAAATATGATCGGAATATTTGATGACTTCATTTTCGGGAATTAGTTTTTTAAGTAATTCCTTCCGCTCGGATAATTTTAGACCTGTAGTATCATGCCCATTTAATTCAAGTAGATCAAAAACCTGGTATTGAATGGGCCTGTTTTTGTTTTCTGAATAATGTTGCAACAATTGAAAATCAGGTTTGCCTTCTTCATCCAATACTACAATTTCCCCATCAAGAACAGCCACGGCATTTATCTTTTTTAATTGATCCACAACTATGGGATATTTCTCCTGAAAGTTAAGGCCATTGCGGGAATACAGTAAAACAACTTTTTCCCTTAATTCTGAAACAGCCCTGTAGCCATCCCATTTTATTTCAAAAAGCCAATCTTTGTTATCAAACGCTTTGTCAGTTTCTTTAGCAAGCATTGGTTTTATATAGTCAGTAATTTTTTTATCATTGCTACCGGGGCTGTTGTTGTTATCTCCGCCAGCTATTTCTTCGACAGGGAGCGGGTGACTACTTACTTTGCTGTGCTTTTTTTTTTCGCTGACTTCTTATTTTCTTTAAGCCATGTATTGATTGGAGAGTTTTTTGGCGTTTGTTCTTCACTGTTATAGTCTGAATCTACTGCATACTTATCTCTGTGTTTTATCAGCAGCCAGCTATTATCACCTTTGTCTTTTAATTTCACCAAAACAAATTCGCCCTTAAGCTTTTTGCCAAACAATTGAAATTTAAAATCACCCGATTTCAAGCCGGCTTTAAGGTTTTTTTCGGCTACTTTTTGAGAAGAATTTTCAATGTCGTTATAAGTGCCACTATCCCATATTTCCACGATACCTGCACCATAATTTCCTTCAGGAATCACACCCGCAAAATCTTTATAATCATAAGGATGATCTTCCACCATCATGGCAAGCCTTTTGACTTTTGGATTTAATGAAGGCCCTTTTGGAACAGCCCAACTTTTCAAAACCCCATCAAGCTCTAATCTGAAATCATAATGCAGCCGTGATGCTTTGTGGCGTTGCACTACAAAGATGAGTTTTGAAGCGGATTTCTTTACCTTGCCTCCGGGTTCCGAAGTCTCTTTAAAATTCCGTTTTTTATTATATTTTGCTAATGGCATTTTAAGCTGATTTTTTTCGTTTTACATCAAGGCTTGCCTTCAATTGTTCCATCAGGTCTTTAGTTTTATTATGCACTACTTTCAATTGCGGTGTTTTAATCTTCTTACCGCTTGCTTTTGCTTTTATCAATTTTAAAAGTTCGCCGTTGTATGTGTCCTTATATTTTGAGATATCAAATTTTCCGGTAAGCTGGTCTATTAATGTGATGGCCATTTTCAATTCTGCTGGTTTTACTTCTGTATTTTTTGGAAGTGTTAGTTCTTCAGGGTTTCTTATCTCCTCCTCAAATCTTATTTTGTTTAAAACAATTACATTATTGTCCGGTCTTAAAATAGCAAGCGACTCTTTATTGCGCATTACAAACGTGGATACGCCTACTTTTTTTGTTTTTTTCAATGCATCTAATAATAATTTGTAAGGACGCGTTCCGGATTTATCGGGCTCGAGGTAATAAGGGGTTTCATAATAAAGACTGCTGATTTCTTCTTCCTTTACAAAATCGGAGATTTCAATCGTCTTGGTTTTTTTTGCGCTGGCAGACTCAAAGTCTTTATCATCCAGAACTACGTAATCATCTTTATATTTATAGCCTTTTACAATGTTTCCCCAATCTACCTCTTTGCCTGTGTTTTCATTTACACGCATATATTTTATGTGCGCATGATCTTTCTTGTCAAGCATATCCAGGTTAAGATTACTGCTTTCTGTGGCGCTATACATTTTTACGGGAATGTTTACCAATCCAAACCCTATTGCACCTGTCCATATTGGCCTCATAATTATTTTTTTGTTTTAGAATAATTACAATGAAATTTTTGTGCCTTTTTTTTAGAGGGGGAAAAATGCGTTGTGGGATATTTCCGGAAATGAAAAACTTAGAAAATGAGGAATTTATTCTACACAGAAGTTTATATCTGATTCGTTTTTAAATCGGGATGTGATAATTTGCCCAGGCTGCATCAAGTTGAGGCTATTCATGGTTTGATGATACCCGAGATGGTGAATCTGAGCCAAAAACAGAAGAAAATAAAAATAGTGAATATTTATTTGTTTACTGGGAAATATGAAAATCTAATACGGCTTCCTTTCAAGGAAATCTGCTACTTCCAGAACTGCTTTATTTACTTTTTTACTACCATTGATGCGTTGCGGGAAAATAGATACCCCGTTAAAGATATTATAGTGAAGGGTTAGAAAATTATTTTTGTATTTAAAATCCCAGTTCAGCGTATCAGCATCATCGATCTGGTTCAGAAATTTTACTTTCAGATCATCTGCCAGTGTACCAGCGATAGAATAGAATTTAGAAATGCCGCAATTGTCATCTATAACAGCTTCAGTACCGCCAAAATTTGTTTTCAAATGGTAACACATGGGTTAGAGTTTTAGGATTTGTAAGAAAAGCATTTACGTTTTAGTATGATTGGGCACCTTTAAATTTTCCGGCTTTGTTAGCAGCTTTGATGGCTTCTTTATCACCTGATAAAATTTTTTCTGCACCAACGTTTTTGCCGTTTGTAGGACAACCATATTTTTCCTGCTTTCTAAAAATAGAACAGCCGGAAAACAGCCAGCAACAAACAACAAAAATTAAAAATTTTTTCATGCGGTCAACTGATATTAGTTCTTTGTTAAAGGCATGCTTAATTTCATAATCATAAGTTTCTACTACAAATGTTATAGAGAGTGTCTCCTTCCATCTACACTTCAAATTTTATACCACCCGGCATACATTATGTAGTTGTTGGCGATACGTTCGATTTCTCCTTTTATCAATTCCTCGGAAATATCTTTTATCTTTTTTGCCGGCACGCCTGCATAAATGCTTCCGGGCTCTACTATAGTGTTTTCCAATACTACAGCGCCCGCCGCAATGATGCTATTGCTTCTTACTTTTGCATTGTCCATAATAATAGCACCCATTCCTATCAACACATTATCTTCTATAACGCATCCATGTACGATTGCATTGTGTCCGATGCTCACATTATTTCCTATTTTTGTAGATGTTTTTAAATAGGTACAATGAATCACCGCTCCATCCTGCACGTTAACTTTATTACCCATTCTTATAGAATTTACGTCGCCACGTAAAACAGCATTAAACCATACACTGCATTCGTTTCCCATAATGATATCCCCGGATAGGGTAGCGTTCGGAGCGATAAAACAGTCCTTTCCCCAATGGGGTTTTATACCCTTGATTTCAAAAATAAAAGACATACAGATTGATTTTGAAATTTCATCCTCGAAAGATTTAGATGAAAATATAAAGACTAAAAAAATTAATGCTTTAACCAGGTTTGCGGATTGATGAAATCACTTTCCTTCATCAAAATAAATTCGACAGCTCCCTGTCCTTCATCATTAACGCCTGCTGCTCCTATCACCTGGCCGTTACCTACTTTATCTCCGCGTTTCACATTGGCAGACCCAAGATTGCTATAAACGGTAAAATATTTTCCATGCTTAACAAAAACCGCTTGCTGTTCACCAATATAGCTTACCAGCGTTACTTCACCTTCAAAAACGACCTTTACTGGTGCTCCGATTTTTGTACCTATGTTTACGCCTTGCTCATAATAGTCTATTCCTCCGGGCAATTGATTTAATCCGTATTTATAAATAACATATCCATCCACAGGCCAGGGAAGAATTCCTTTATTCTTTTCAAAACTTTCATTCAAAGCTTTGTCAGCTTCGCTGCTTACTAATACACTTCCCGGTTTTATGGCTGTTGGCGTAGGCTTAGTATTTTTCTCGGCAGTTTCTTTTTCTTTTGTATTTACAGTATTTTCAGTTTTGTTTTTCTTCAATGCTGCCAGCCTATCCTTTTCTTTTTTGGCGGCCTCTGCCCGGGCTATTTCCATTTCACGACGGATCATAGCAGTGATGGCGTTCTTTATTTTCGCATCTTGTTTTCGTTTTTCTTTTACCTGTGCCAGCAGTTCTTTTTGTTTTCCTTTTAGTTGATTTACTATGATTGCTTTTTCTTCCCGTTGTTTTTGTAGTTTGGCTAATTCTTTGTCTTTTTCGTTTAATACCTCCCCCTTGGTTTTTTTGTTCTCAGACAATTGGATTATTTTATCTTCCAGAATTGCCTCTGTCTTAACAATGTTATCTGCCTGCATTTCGCGATAGGTACGGTACGATTTCAAATAAGCAATCCTTTTGATAGCATCATTAAAGCTGTTGGCTGAAAAAATAAAATTCAGGAAATCATAATTATTACTGTTTTTATAAGCATATACCATGCTCTTCCCATATTCCACTTTTAAGGTATCTAATATGCGCCTGATCTTATTAATTTCTAACTGAGAAAGATAGATATTATCAGTCAGACTTTTTATTTCACCATTTATATTATCTACAACGTTACCCTGGAGGTCAAGTTTTTTATTTATCAATGAGAGCTGACCTACATTTACCTTCGTAGTTTTTTGTGTTTGAATTAATTCTTGCTCTGTCTTAGCAATATCCTTTTTTAATTGTTCCCTCTGTTTCTGTAATGCATCTTTATCAACAGGCTCCTGCGCAAAAGATGATAAAGAAATTAAAAAAAACAAAAAAGAGACTATTATTTTTCCTGGCATGAACTCAAATTTTTTTTAAAATCATCGCGGAATATCATTGCAAACTGCAATTTATTAAAGTAACAATTATTTTATTTTATAATTTCTCGGAATCGTAAACGGGAATGATAATTCCTTGTTAAACTCATATTGTTTGAACAAAATATTTATCTCTACTTTCGATTTATCCGAAACACTTATTTCCCGATATGTTGAAAAATCAAAATGACCATCATTTTCATAACCGCCGTACACCAGGCTTGCAGTACGGTTTTTACTTAGACTATTATCATCCAACTTTATTCTTTCGAGGTGATTATTATTAACAGAAAGTGCAAGAAGATTTTTAAAAAATTCTCCTGTCGTTCCAATAAGAACATGATCTTTTGTTCGTGTATACGATACTACACTATCGCCCAAATACACAGGATTTCCAATAAGAAGATTCTGCAACAAGGAAAAATCCATGGGAATATGAATAATACTTTCTACATAACTGAAAGAGTGGTATTCCACTGTTTTGTCCAGTTTGTTTAATATGATAAGCGTGTCTGGTGTGATAAAAAGCCTGAAGGCCTCTACACCTAAGAAAGTGGAACTAATTGAAATCCATAATACGCTATCTTTTTGCAACCTGATAAAGGTATTAAAGTCGGGCTGCTTTCCATTATGATCTTCGTATTGCACTTTTGCCTTTGCAGAAAATGTTTTAAAATCTATTTCATTTTTATTTAGGGTATTTAGTATGGTGCGGGCTGTGTCTAAGGCAACAGATGAATTCGCCTCAATGTTTTTATTTATTGAAACAGTATCTATTTTGTTTATCGCAGTTTGTAGTTTCTTGGTAGAACGGCAGCCGGTAACCATATAAAAAAAAACGACTCCAAATAAAATTTTAATCCAAAAATTCATCTAAAAAATTTTATGAAATTAAATATGCCCCGTGTGACCAAATCCACCTTCTCCTCTTACAGTTGAATTTAATTCTTCTTCGGTTTGAAGAAATGCTTTTTCTATTTTACACAATACCATCTGTGCTATACGGTCTCCATTGTTGATGATATGTTCTTCCGATGAAAGGTTTATAAGAATCACTTTAAGTTCGCCTCTATAATCACTATCCACCGTGCCGGGAGAGTTTAAGCATGTAATTCCGTTTTTCAATGCCAATCCACTCCTTGGCCTCACCTGAACTTCGTAGCCCACGGGAATTTCAAGAAATATTCCGGTAGGTATCATCATTCTTTCCATCGGCTTTAAGATAACAGGCAGTAGCAAATTTGCACGTAAGTCAAGACCTGACGAACCTTCCGTGGCGTACTGTGGAATTTGATTTTCCGATCTGTTTATAATTTTTATATTTACATATTGCATGGCCGCAAAGATAGGGACGACAGCAGGAGATGGAAAATTAAATGACATGGAAATTTTTTATTCTGTTGCTGTTAACAAAATGGTGGCATAGGCAGCTATTCCTTCTTCGCGCCCTACAAATCCCATTTTTTCTGACGTAGTGGCTTTTATCGAAATTGCATTTTCATTAATGTTTAAAATATCCGAGATTACATGCTGCATTTTATGCGCATAAGGTTTTATTTTAGGAAATTCAAGGCAAATAGTAGAATCAATATTTCCAATCTCATACCCAGCTTTTTTGATAAGCTCATTACATTTTTTTAATAATATTTTGCTGTCAATATTTTTATAGGCATCATCCGTGTCGGGAAAATGTAGTCCAATATCGCCGAGGCAAGCCGCACCCAACATGGCATCGCAGATTGCATGTAACAATACATCTGCATCGCTGTGCCCAAGTGCTCCTTTTGAATGTTCTAATTTTATTCCCCCAATCCATAATTCCCTTCCTGTTACCAATTGGTGAAAATCAATTCCAAAACCTATTCTAAATGGTTGCATTTATTTTTACTTTCGTTTGATAAGAAATAGTCTTTATTTATTGCTTTACTGAAAGCAAATATAAAAACAAACGCCCCAAAGATGGGGCGTATTAATTTATAAAAAGATGAATCCTTTATTGAGTATCCACTCCTACCGCTGTCGATTTATCAAGATTGAAAAGAATACTGAATCTTATTGTATTCGATAATGGATTACGGTTTACCCCGGTGCCTGAGGGAATCAGGTATGAAAAATTCAAACCGAAT
>JAHEZA010000034.1:7999-11559 GCA_023251335.1 Chitinophagaceae bacterium
CGGCGCCTACTGTAAAATATTGCCTGTCGCCTTTAGTAGGATTTTCATAAAAATAACCGGCCCTGAACATAAACTGATCATTGTAAGAATATTCAGCACCTACTGAAATCTGGAATTCTTTTAATTCTTCACTAAAACCTCCGGGAGCATCACCAAAAGAAGAAAACCAACTGCTAACTACACTTTTACTATAATAATCTGCAAGTCCTGCAGAATCGCCCAATGCAGGCGGTGTAGGCACCATTAGTTTATTGACATCCATTGCGAAGGTTACTTTATTTGTCTCGTCAAAAACACTCACATAAGCCAACCCGAGGCCGAGATTAGCCGGAATATAATCTTTTTCAGAAGCATTGTCAGTGTAGGATATTTTTGTTCCTAAATTAGTCATAGTAACGCCCCAATTAAAACCGGATACCACGCCTCCTTGTGAACCATCATGAAAAAATGAGAGATCCGCGGCTATGGAAGTGCCCGTTTTATAAGTGGAGCCGCTTGCTGATTGCCCGCTCGCAAGGTTTGAATTGATGTATCTTAAAGCAATTCCAATCCCTGACTTTTCTGAAAGCTTTCGGGAATATCCGGCATCTACTGCAAATTCGCGCGGCCTAAATGTTTGAAGATCATTGCCTGAATTATCTGTAAACTGAATATTACCCAGGCTGAAATAGCGAACAGATCCCGAAATAGCCTGCAATTCATCTATTTTACCATACCCATTGGCCGAAACAAGATAAACATCATTTAGATCTAATCCCTTTAGCCACGGCGTGTAATTCAGCCCAATTGCAGCTTTACTTTTTGCAAAAGGAAGCTTTGCCTGGTTCCAATAATTAGAGTTTGCATCAGGTATCGTTGACACCCCAACATCGCCCATACCTCCAGCACGCGCATCAGGCGAAATTCTTAAAAAGGGCACGGCAGTAGTTACCACATTTATAGGCTCAGTACTTTGCGAATAAGCGGCATCAGCAGTTCCAATCAGCATTATTAATGCTGTCAATCGTAAAATGACTCTTTTCATGTGTAATTTGTATGTTCGATTAGGTAGAGCTAAACTTATAGTTAGATCGTTTGGGGAGTTGTAAAAATAATTTTTTTTTCTAAACAGCCAACTTATTTTTAAAAATAATTTTAAACCGGCTACATTAAAAACCCCGGCTACATTTACAAAGTATCTACAAAATATGTTTTTTGTTTGAAGAAAAAACGATACCATATAACATATATTGTGCTATTAAAAGTAATGAACTTCAATAATAGAATAATTAGACTGGAATCTTTAAATGTTGAAAAGGGCTATTTGTGAATAGATTGTAAAATTATCACCGGGCGATAATTTTTGTGTTTCTGGATAAATCAGAAACCAAATAAAAGTATTTATATTCGCATAAGACAAATAACCCCATTCACAATAAGACAGAAAACCTTTCGTTAATAAATCTGCAAAACGAATGTACATGACAAAATCACTATCCCTTGGGAAACTAACCCTAATCGTGCTAACAGCGCTAATAGTTTTACCCTCTTGTAAAAATGGAAGCATTTTTGGAAAGAAGAAAGAAAAATCTTCGGTAACCGGATGGAATTACGATGACAAGAATTATGGTAATTTCCATGTTCTCAAAGCAAAGGAGCAAAAAACCGGTCCCGGTCTTGTATTTATCCAGGGCGGTACTTTTGTAATGGGTTCAAAAGAAGAAGATGTAATGGGCGACTGGAATAATGTGCCCCGCAGAGTGAGTGTAAATTCATTCTATATTGATCAAACTGAAGTGGCCAACGTTCACTACCGTGAATATCTTTACTGGCTATCCAATACTTTCGATAATGACACAACTATTATGAGGTTGGCGTTGCCGGACACGTTGGTATGGAGAAGTGAATTGGCCTACAATGAACCTTATGTTGATTATTATTTCCGTTATCCCGCCTATAATTACTATCCTGTGGTTGGTGTATCATGGGAACAAGCACATGATTTTTGTGTTTGGAGAACGGATCGTGTAAACGAAAGGCTTTTGATTGATAAAGGCTATTTGAATAAGAAAGCACTATTGTCGGCCATGAGAGGAGGCGAAGGTGATGCTACATTTAATACAGATACATATTTAATGTCCCCTGACATGATCAATAATAAAACGGCTCCTAAAAAAGACGGATTAAAAGATGTAAGCGGAAGACCAAGAAAAGTGGTGTCATTTGAAGATGGTATTCTATTACCAGGTTATCGCCTTCCTACGGAAGCAGAGTGGGAATATGCAGCTTACGGAATTATCGCACAAAATCCTAAACCACGTACCAAAGAAAAAAATCACGGAGAAGAAGTTCTTTCTAATCAGCAGGTTTATGCATGGAGCAAGAATGTAAACGGCCTTCGTGATAATCGCCGCGGCAGTTGGCAGGGAGAGTTTCTTGCAAACTTTAAAAGAGGAAGTGGTGATGTGATGGGAGTTGCGGGTGGACTTAACGATCGTGCCGCTATTCCCGGACCGATCAAATCATATTATCCCAATGGTTACGGCTTATACAATATGAGTGGAAACGTAAGTGAGTGGGTAGCCGATGTTTATCGTCCGATGACTTCAATAGATGAGAACGATGTGAATCCTTATCGTGGAAATAAATTTGAACAATACTATAAAGACGACCAGGGAGAATACGTGAGAGACACACTCGGGAGATTGAAAAAAGTGGTTGTAACTGATGCTGAAGCTTCTTCAAGACGTAATTATCAGAAAGGTGACGTTATCAATTACCTGGATGGAGATTCCATTTCGAACGTAACTTATGGATATGGAACCACTACTTTGGTGAGTGATAAATCAAGAGTAATTAAAGGTGGAAGTTGGGACGACATGCCCTACTGGCTTTCTCCGGGAGCCCGCCGATTCATGGAAGAAGATCAATCAAGCAGCACTGTTGGTTTCCGCTGCGCGATGACCCGCCTTGGTAGCCCTGAAGGAAATGGTTTTAAAGAGGGTAATATCTTCACTTCCAGAAAACAAAATAAAAGTAAGAATTAAGGCATTTAATAAATAAATCAGCAGCCTCTTATTGAAAAATGAGAGGCTGTTTCTTTTTAAGTCAAATGGTTTAACCTGTTGGGTATGCCCAAAATAAAAAACTGGTTATTTGTTGCTTTACTGTATAAATTAGAAATTAAATTAAAAGACCAATAAAAAAAGTTTTATTGTTTTATACATGAATGAAGTGCCGCCAATTATACTTTTCCTAATTTCGTAACTTAAAATTTTTAGAACAAATTACAAATAACAGGACATGTTTGAATTTCATGCCGATAGAAAAAGATATTTTGATATCCAACTTCTAAATGCAGAAAAATATATTTTGCCTTTTATTGAATCCAATTTTGAGATTACAAAAGGAATGCGCGTAATGGAAATAGGCTGCGGTGAAGGTGGTGTTTTAAAAGCCTTTGTAGATAAGGGATGCGAAGGCGTAGGAGTAGAATTTGATTTATCGCGAATTGAAAATGGTTCAAAATATTTGGAAGATGATATAAAAAATGGAAGAATTTCTTTTGTGGCAAAGGATAT
>JAHEZA010000035.1 GCA_023251335.1 Chitinophagaceae bacterium
AATATTTTTTCTCCACGAATTTGTCTTACAGACCGTTTTATTTTTGCCGCTTTCCAGACATTCATGATGTTAGACATAGATGAAATTTCCCGCAGCAAGTTATTGTTGCGGGAAATTTCGGATTTTGTTGTTGATAATTTCAAATAAATATTATTAAAAATTTATTGCAATATTGCTTTACCATTATAGGTAGCGGATTTAAGAATATTTTCAGCGATTGTTACTGCAGCAGGTGATAAGGGAGCATAATCCAAATCGTGGCAATATTGCTGGCCATCATGAATTTCCCACCACAACATTTTCAAAAGGTCCTGAGCCTTATCCTGCGAGCGTTTGTTGTAAGCCTGTTCCTGGTAAATCAAAGCCCAGGTAAATCCAGTGATGGGATATCCATCAGCAGCATCGGTATTACCCAAAAATATTTTTGAATCTGCAGGAAGTTGTACGTTACCGGCAGCGCTTGTAGAAGCGATGTTTGGAACAATATAGTTTCCTGATTTGTTTTGCACTTTTGCATAAGGCAAATTATTCTGAATCGCGTAAGCCAATTCAACATAACCGATACCACCAGGAGTTTGTTTTATAAGCCCTGATACACCAGGGTTTCCTTTGCCGCCAAGCCCTGTTGGCCAGTTTACAGAAGTTCCTTTTCCAACTTTGGTGCTCCATTCAGGATTTACTTTAGAAAGATAATCTGTAAAAATATTGGTAGTGCCGCTGCCGTCTGAACGACGAGCTACTAAAATCGGAGTTGCAGGAATTTTTACTCCGGGATTAATTGCAGTAATCTTAGGGTCATTCCATTTGGTGATTTTACCGAGGTAGATATTTGCAATTACATCGGGAGTAAGCTTCAGCGTATCCTTTACTTCCGGCAGATTGTAACTTATCACAACTGCGCCTGAACACATTGGAATATGTAACACGGGCACTCCCATTTTCTGCGCCTGTTCTTCAGTCAGCGGAGCATCTGAATCTCCGAAGTCAATTGTTTTATTTGTTAATTGAAGGATACCTCCGCCGGAACCGATTGCCTGGTAATTTATTTTTAATCCTGTAAGCTTGTTGTATTCCGAAAATTGTTTGGAGAATAATGGATATACAAAAGTGCTTCCGGCGCCTAAGAGTGTTTTATCTGAATTGCCGGAGGTAGCAGTTGAATCAGTAGAAGCACTTTTATCGGAAGAACCACTATTACAGCCTGATGTCATACTTCCTAAAATTGCTGCAACAGAAACAACGAAAAGGAAATTTTTAATTTTTGATTTTAATTTCATGATTATTTTTTTAAGTTATTTTAAATTGAATTTTTAATTTTTTTATGGTTAATTATTTTCCAAATACATAATAAAAGGTAAGCCTGTAAACAAGGTCATAACTATTATATTTTGATACAAATCCCTGATTGGTATATTTGTTATACCAGATGTTTGGCATAAGATGCACTTTTTTATCAGGCGTAAAATCCAAACCGGCAGTTATAAATTGTTCTTTTGTTGAAGGATCGTTATACCCGCTTGTATTTCCTATATACTTATTATAAATACTGTTATCAATTTTATTAGTGGGATTGAATGCATCAAAGCGTGCAAATAAATTCAATTTGTCTTTTACAATATTTCCATGTGCAAAAAATGAAATGCCCTTTGCGTTTACTGTCAACACGTCAACATTTCCCGTGGCAATCTCTGTAGCCTGGTTATCATTTTGCAACCTGTTACTATAGGCTTCTACACCAATTGTAAATTTTGGCACTGTATAAGAAACAAAACCTTTAATCATGCTTCTGGAATGTTGCATTCCTGCAACAGGGGCCATACCGTTATAATCCACATATAGATTTACATACAGTTTTTTATCAAAGAATTTTCCCCAGATATCGCCGTAGAGCCATTTATAGTTATCTCCCTCCGGTTTAGCGCCTGTTCCGTTTGCCACCATTAAATCATAGCCAAAGTTTTTAGTCTTTGGATCGAATTTTCCCTGTAAGGCAACTCCTAAATCGTAAGAAGGAGTGCCACGAATATCAATTATCGTTTTTTCAACAGAGCGATATCCCCATTTTGGTTCGGAAGACATGGAAAAACCAAGGGTTGATACTTGTCCCAGCACCAGGTCAGTACCTTTCCAGATATCTTTCCAACGCACATTTGCGAGCTTTATATAGAAGGCCAGTTTGTTATCAGTTAATGCTTCTCCGCTGGTTGCGCCATTGGCGGCTTCAAGTAATAATTCAGCAGAGAATTTTTTAGAGATATTATAATTATACCCAAGATAAATGCGCCTGATCTGAAAAGCATTCTTTTTTTCCGGGATACCTGTGTATTGGTTACCACCCCCCCTATTCAAAGTATCCGCATGGCTTTTATAATAGTAATCAGCGAAGGCATATCCCCATAGTTGACCTGAATTGGGTGTGCCGGCTTTGAAGGCAGAGTCTGAATTGGTAGTAAATTGGGCTTTCAGAGTATTACCTGAAAGCAAGCCTGAATAAAAGATGACCGCAAAAAGTAATCGTTTTTTGGTAAGAATGAGCATGCGTTTAATTTGAACGCAAAGAAAGAAGTATGTTATTTCCTGAATGTTACCTTAATATTACCTTAATGTTAAGTCGCAAATGAACTAATGGACCGGACTATTGGGGGAAAACCAACCGCGCCTGCTTCAATTACAGGGAGAATCGTAAATTTGCCGCCTGTTAAAAACCAAATCATTTTAGCGGGAAAATTAAAACAGTATGAAATTTCTCAATTTTATTATTAAATATCGGCTTTTGTTGGGCGCACTTTTTTTAGCACTAGGCATAATTGTAAATATTGAGGCAGGCTTCTGGCCTTCGTTTGTACTGTATTTAATAGCGCTGGTATTGGTCGTAGGGCATTTTCTTTTTGGACCGATGCGGCTTATACAAGGATATATGGAAGAAGGAGATATGGTAGGTGCGCAAAAAGTAATTGACTCCATTTGGTTTCCGGGTCTATTGATTAAGCCCGTTCGTTCAGTTTATTTTACATTGAAAGGAAACCTTGCCATGGCAAACCAGGATTTCGATACGGCGGAAAAGCACATGAAAAAAAGCCTGAGCCTTGGAATGCCTATGAAAGAGGCAGAAGGAGCCAATAAATTACAACTCGGTATGCTTGCTATGCAAAAAGGAAATATCCGCGAAGCAGAAAACTACATACGCCAGGCAATACGCGCTGGCCTTCCAGATAAGGAGAATGAAGCTGCGGCCTACTTACAATTGTCTTCTATTATGGTGAACAAGAGGGAATTTCGGGCGGCAAAAGAATATTTCCGAAAAGTGAAAAAACTGAAGCCCACGACGCCACAAATTGTTGACCAGGTAAAACAAATGGAAAAATATATTACCCGGATGCCCGGCTAACGAGTGTTTATTCCTCTTTTTTATCAAAATCCAGAACCACAGAATTGATACAATAACGCATGCCGGTAGGCGGCGGCCCATCTTCAAATACGTGTCCTAAGTGCGAATGGCACTTGCCACACTGTACTTCAGTACGCTTCATTCCAAAAGAGTTATCAGGAAGATAAATAAGGCTTTCTTTGCTAATAGGTTCAAAAAAACTGGGCCAACCGCAACTGCTGTTGAATTTTCCATTACTTTTAAAAAGTGGATTTCCACATACGGCACAATTGTAGGTTCCTATTTCATTATGACGATAATATTTTCCCGTGCCAGGCCTTTCTGTCCCTTTTTCCCGTGCGATATGATAAACCTCTTCCGGTAAAATTTTCTTCCATTCTTCATTACTCTTTTCCAGTAATTTTTTGTCAACTTCTTTTTCTGTTTCCATATTCTTTTTTTGATGTAAAAGTATTATTTGTACTTCAGTGTAAATTTACGCATTGCTATTTTTATGAAATGCTAAAAAAAATAAAGGTTTTTCCACAGGCAGCGATTTTTTTTAAGTTGCTTCCTTTATATTTGATGCTCACAAGGATTATAAAACCAATGTTCAATCTCATTTTATTTGGCCCGCCGGGCAGTGGAAAAGGTACGCAGTCAGAAAAACTGATTTCAAAATATCATTTGAAACATCTTTCTACCGGCGATTTATTACGAAGCGAAATTTCAAATAAAACTCAATTAGGCTTAGAAGCAAAACGTTACATGGACAAAGGTAGCCTGGTTCCGGATGCGGTAGTGATTGGAATGATAAATGACGCGCTGGATAATAATCATGATGCAGATGGTTTTTTATTCGATGGCTTTCCGCGAACTGCTGTTCAGGCCGAAGAATTAGATAGATTATTATCACAAAAAAAAACCTGCATAGACGTGATGCTGGCTTTGAAAGTAAGCGAAGAAGAATTGGTAAAAAGATTGATAAAACGTGGCGAAACCAGCGGTAGATCTGATGATACCAATGAACAAATTATCCGCGCGCGAATAGAAGAATATCATAAAAAGACAGCTACAGTGGCAGACCATTATCAAAAAGAAAATAAAGTAGTAATGGTAAAGGGCGAAGGCGGCGTTGATGAAATTTTCGATAGACTTTCCAAAGAAATAGATCGGTTGAAGAAATTGCATAATTGTTGATTTGTCCCGCTTAACCCGTTCTCATGAATAAAGCTAAAGAGGAGTTTCTTAAAAATGATTTTATTCCCTTGCTTGAAAAATTAGATGCTGGCCAAAAAGCAAGCTGGGGCATCATGTCTGCGCAACAAATGGTAGAGCATTTTGCCGATGCCGTAAAAAATGCCAGTGGCAAATTGCTCCTTCCAATTCTGAACGAAGGCGAAAAACTTCAAAAGTCAAGAGAATTTCTAATGAGTGAAATTCCTTTTAAGGAAAATATTGATAATCCTTTGATTCCGAAGGAAGGTATCCCACACCGTCAGCCAGACTTGCAGTCTGCAATCAGCAAATTAAAAAAAGAACTGGATCATTTCTTTTTGGTTTTTGAAAAGAATCCTATGCTAAAAACCGGGAATGCTTTCTTTGGCCAGCTCGATTACAATATGAACATTCAATTGCTGCATAAACATGCGATACATCACTTGAAGCAGTTTGGGCTGAAACCGGAGGTTGTGAGTTCCTGATCGTGTTCCAAGGCTTTTTAAAAAATGTTCTAAAATAAGAATTAGCTAAATTTGTTGATTTACTGTTTCTCTTGATTAATTTTATTTCTGCAAATAACACATTTATCAGACCTTCATTTTCATTATTAATTTTCTTTCATCCCAAAAATTTTCTTAAAATGAATTTTAAAAGTATCACGCTTTTAATTAGCTTCTTTTGTTTTCTCAACTCAATATCGGCCCAAAAAAATCTGGAATCCGTTTTTGATCCTCACGAATTATTTGCTCAGAATTTTTTTACAAAAAATGGAAATGAATTCCGTTCTGCAAACGGTGCGCCCGGTTCAAAGTATTGGCAAAACCGCGCCGATTATAATCTTCACGCCACGATAGATACTGTTGAAAATATATTAACCGGCACTGAAACGATTTCTTATACCAACAATAGTCCTGATGCATTATCATCACTTTGGTTGCAATTAGATCAAAACACTTACCGGAAAGATGCGCGCTCCAACTTCTATACATCTACTCTTCAGCGACTGAAATGGACAGATAAAGGCCATACTGATGGCTACCAGTTCGAAACGGTTACGATTGAATACAAAGGGAAAATAATAAAGGCCAATTATATTGTCAATGATACACGGATGCAAATCCGCCTGCCAAATGCCTTGCCGTCTAAAGAAAAATTAAATATTCACATACGATATCATTACGCCGTTCCGGGAAATTTTGGCGGACGAACCGATTTCTTTTCGACCAAAAATGGAAAAATTTATGAGATAGCGCAATGGTATCCGCGCATGTGTGTGTATGATGACCTCGAAGGATGGAGCACGTTACCTTATCTCGGTAGTGGAGAGTTTTATTGTGAATATGGCGATTTTGACTATACCGTTACGGTGCCTGCAGGAATGATCGTTGCGGGAAGCGGGGAATTGCAAAATGAAAAAGACGTACTTACACCAACGCAGATTGAAAGACTAAATGCAGCAAGAAGAAGTGATAAAACCATCATGATCCGAACGGAACAGGAAGTGAATAATGATGCGGAGAAAAAGCTAAATAATAAATCAGTAAGCTGGCATTTTAAAATGAACAATACCCGCGACGTAGCTTTTGGCGTTTCAAAAGCTTACATGTGGGATGCGGCAAGAGTGAATTTACCAGGTGGTAAAAAAGCATTGGCAATGTCTGTGTATCCCGTTGAGAGCGCCGGACAGGACGCCTGGGGAAGAGCTACAGAATATTTAAAAAAATCAATAGAATATTTTTCTGAAAAATGGTTCGTGTATCCATACCCGGTAGCAGTTAATGAAGCGGGTAAGGCCGGGGGAATGGAATACCCGGGAATTGTATTTGATGGGATCAATGATAAGGCCGGAGAACTTTATTGGGTAACGGCTCACGAAATCGGGCACAACTGGTTTCCGATGATCGTTGGAAGTGATGAACGCCGGTATGCTTTTATGGATGAAGGCTTTAATACTTTCATTGACGTGTATGCCGCTGATGAATTTAATGATGGTGAATATGCGCCAAAACGCGATGGAGAATACGCGCCGGGAAAGGGGAATCCTGCTGATGAAATTATTCCCTTACTGAAAGATTCTGCTGCGCCAACTATGATGGCAAGAGCAGATATGCTTACCGAAAAATACCGCCATCCGCTTGTTTATTTTAAACCGGCATTTGGCCTGGTTTTGCTCCGTGAAGTGATTTTAGGGCACGACCGTTTTGATTACGCATTTAAAAAATATACCGAACGCTGGGCTTATAAACATCCTTCACCGGATGATTTTTTCAGAACGATGGATAATGAAGCGGGTGAAGATCTTTCCTGGTTTTGGAAAGAATGGTTTTATAACAACTGGCAATTGGATTTGGGTGTTCAATCCGTTTCTTATTCAAACGGCGATGCAAAGAATGGCGTGGATATTACGATCGTAAATCTGCAAAAAATGGCCATGCCATTTACACTTGAAGTGGTGTTAAATGATGGTAGTAAACAGGATTTACAATTGCCCGTAGAGACATGGTTGCAGAGCGGCACGCATCATCTTCATTTACAAACAACGCAGGCGATAAAATCTGTAACGATCGATCCTGAAAATATACTGCCAGATAGTGACCGGAAAAATAATGTGTGGAAGATGGATTAAAAAGAATCGAATGAAAGGAAAATAAAAATCTTGATTATTGTTTTGTTTACTGGTGTGTAGTACTGGTAAATTCATTATTTAAATATTGGGATTTGCTGTTATTTACGCAATTACCTGGCTTTGCTACAAAGTCAATATTCAATATTGACAAATGGCGTAGCAAATAAATTTTCAACTAGACCAAACGCTCTTTTTTAAATTCGCATGCATGAAAAAAATTCTGACCATATTATTATTGTTTTCGTTTTTCGATTCCTTTTCTCAAAAAGATTTACATGACTATTTTTACGTAAGAACCAATGATTCATTACCTTTTTTAAAATACGGATTAGGGAAAGACAGGTTGGGCGGCGCAAAGATGACTTTCCTGGACAGCAACATCGTATTAAAAGTTATTGATAGCTCAAAAGATGATTATAAGGTTCAGTTATCAGAATTCCATTCAGCATACATTGAAAAAAAGAAGGTATATAAAACAGCAGACCTAAATTATCATCAACATCTCACAGAGAGTTGGAAAGTTTGTGGCGATTCGCTCTACGATTATGTAACCGTCAAGCTCGATGAAAAGTTGCCTTACAACAGTGTGATGGAAATTCACCCCTCAAGGATAATCGTCAATGTTTTTGGCGTTGTAAGTAACACTAACTGGATCACCCAGCTTTCCTCGGCCAAAGAAATAAAAAATGCCTGGTACGAACAGTCCGAGGATGACGTAATGCGCATAATTATTGAATTAAAACATCCACAAAATTGGGGCTACAGGATTTATTATGCAGAAGATAATAAGCTAACAATTAGGGTTAAACGCAAACCCCATATTTTGGATTTAAGCCATATAAAAATCGCCATAGATGCTGGCCATGGTGGTGATAACATCGGCGCAACCGGAATTGAATCGCACATCAAAGAGAAAGATTATACACTCCTGGTCGCGAAAGAAATAAACAGGCAATTGATAAAAAGGAAAGCCAATGTAGTAATGACAAGAAAAAAAGATACCACGTTGAGCATGTACGAACGGATCCGGTTTTTAGAAAAGCAGGATCCTATGCTCTTAGTCAGCATTCATTTGAATTCGTCGGATGTAGACTCTGTGCGCGGTGTAAGTACTTATTATCGTTATATTGGTTTTAGGCCTTTGAGTCAGGCCATCCTTAAAAGTATGCTGCAACTGGGTTTGCATGAATTTGGAAACGTAGGTAGTTTTAATTTTTCTTTGAGTGGCCCGACGGATTATCCTAACTGCCTTGTAGAAGTTGCTTTTTTAAGTAATAAAAAGGATGAGAAAAAGATACTTGATCCAAAATTCAGGCAAAAGGTGGCAGCAAAAATAATTGCGGGAATAGAAAATTTTTTGAAGAATAGCGCTGCGGATCAAACAAATTAACACCGATTACTTTTCATATCGAAATTGAATCCTTATTTTAAGATGCTGACCTTTAAAAAATTTTATCAGTAATTTTAATTCTATCATGAAAGAAAATATTAACAGCGTGCAGGCATCAAAAAAGAAAGCTTCGGGTAAACTTAGCCAGTTAGCCGAAACCTTAATCGGAAGCGAAATAGTAAAGTTAGGGGCTGACATAAAGGCAAAAATTAAAGATGGAGATAAAATTTATAATTTCACCATTGGCGATTTTGATTCTTCTATTTTTCCTATTCCAGAAAAGCTAGAACGGGAAATTATCGCGGCTTATCAAAATAAATTAACTACCTACCCGCCTGCTGACGGGATTCTTCCGCTTAGAGAATCTGTATCTAAATTCTTAAAAGAACGTGAAGGACTCGATTATAATACAAATGAAATATTGATAGCTGCAGGTGGTCGTCCACTTATTTACACTTTATACCATGCTATCGTTGACAAAGGAGATAAAGTTATTTATGCCGTGCCAAGCTGGAATAATAATCATTATGTGCACTTTACAAAAGGGCAGCATGTAGTAATAGAAGCTACACGCGAAAATAATTTTATGCCTTTGGCGGATGACATCAAACCTCACATACATGATGCCGTTCTTATTGCCTTATGCTCGCCGTTAAATCCTACCGGAACGGTTTTTAAAAAAGAAGAACTGGAAAAGATCTGCGATATGGTGCTGGAAGAAAATAATCGAAGAGGTGATGATGAAAAGAAATTGTATGTAATGTACGATCAGATGTATTGGACTCTCACATTTGGTAATACGGTTCATTATAACCCGGTAAGCCTGCGGCCTGAAATGAAAGATTATACCATTTTTATTGATGGCATCAGCAAAGCGTTTGCTGCAACAGGAGTGCGTGTAGGCTGGGCTTTGGGGCCGGAGTATGTATTAGATAAAATGAAAGCGATCAACAGTCATATAGGCGCGTGGAGCCCTATGGCCGAACAAAATGCAACTGCGAAATATCTTCTTCAAAAAGATGAAATTGATCTCTATCTTTCTGATTTTAAAAAGGAACTCGAGGAACGTTTACAACTTATTTATGAAGGGTTTCAACAATTAAAATCAGAAGGTTTTGCCGTAGATGCCTGTGCGCCACAGGCCGCTATTTATCTTACCATACAATTAAGCCTGGTCAGTAAAGCAACAAATAATGGAGATTCTTTATCGACCCAGGCCGATGTAACTTCCTATATTTTAAATGAAGCAAAACTGGCCGTGGTTCCATTCTATGCATTTGGCGCTCCCAAAAACTCGGACTGGTATAGATTAAGCGTTGGTACTTGTAAGAAAGAAGAGATTCCGGAAGTGCTTGGAAGGCTGAAAGAGGCATTGGAGAAATTGAAGTAAAAGTAATACCTGGATGACTTTAATATGCTCCCGGAATTAATATTAAAAAAGAGACAGTAACAACTTTTCAAAAGTCATTAACGCCTCTTTAAATTTTTGTAAAAGGATAAAATTTTTTATGCTTCAGCAGATAATAAAGAAGCAGTTTTCACATCACTGATCAATCCATTCTCCACCAGGTATTCTGCTATCTGCACCGCATTGGTAGCTGCACCTTTTCTCAGGTTATCACTAACCACCCAGCAATTTAAAGTGTTTGCCTGCGATTCATCTCTGCGGATTCTTCCTACGAAAGTTTCATCCTTTTCATGTGCGGATAACGGCATTGGATAAACGAAATTATCCAGGTCATCTTGCACTACCACGCCCGGAGCAGAAGACAATATGTTCCTTATTTCATCTAAATCGAAATCTCTTTCAAATTCGATATTCAGGCTTTCGCTGTGGCCGCCAACCACGGGGATGCGCACGCAGGTGGCCGTCAATTGAATAGCATTATCACCAATGATCTTCCTGGTTTCATTTACCATTTTCATTTCTTCTTTGGTATATCCATTGTCCAGGAAAACGTCAATATGAGGAAGCGCATTTTTATCAATTGGATATTTGTAAGCCATATCACCCTGCACATTATTTCGTTCATTCTCCATTTGCTGCACAGCTTTTACGCCGGTGCCTGTTACACTCTGGTAAGTAGAAACCACTACTCTTTTAATGTTGTATTTTTCATGAAGCGGCTTTAATACCAGCACCATTTGAATAGTAGAACAATTAGGATTGGCAATGATCTTGTCTTCTTTGGTCAATACATTGGCGTTCACTTCCGGAACCACTAATTTTTTAGACGGGTCCATGCGCCATGCTGAAGAATTATCAATTACGGTTGTTCCGGCTTCGGCAAATTTTGGCGCCAAAAGCAACGACGTACTTCCGCCCGCAGAAAATAAGGCGATGTCTGGTTTGGCAGCGATGGCATCTTCAGCAGACACTATTTTATATTTCTTATTTTTAAATTTTACTTCCTTTCCTATAGATTTTTCAGAAGCCACAGGAATCAATTCTGTAACCGGGAAATTTCTTTCTTCGAGCACCTGCAACATTTTGCTGCCTACAAGCCCGGTAGCGCCCACCACTGCAATTTTCATGTTTTTATTTTTAGAGGATGCAAGTTAAATCATTCCGTTTTTATGATGAAATAAAGTGCTTATCTTTAAAATAAAACCTGCTGTGTATGAGAAATAAGATAATCAGCTTTATTTATTTTTTCCTATCAGGAGGCCTTGGTTATTCGCAGATATCCGAAAATTTTAATGATAGTGATTTTACAAATAATCCTCAATGGGTTGAGAATACAAGTGGCTTTGTTATAAACTCTTCTCTTCAATTACAAAGCAATGACACATTGGCTAATAGCAGTTTCTATCTGCGTACGCCGAGTAGCCTTGCTGTTTCTGCTGAATGGGAATTTTGGGTAAAAATAAATTTCAATCCTTCTTCTGCGAATTATATTGATGCGTGGCTGACTTCTTCTTCCGGCGATTTAAGCGCCCCATCTAATTA
>JAHEZA010000384.1 GCA_023251335.1 Chitinophagaceae bacterium
AATACTGGCACGTACCCGGCCATCAGGATTTACTTGCGGATATTGCTTTCCCTGCACGTTGGTAGCAGAAGGTTTAAAACCATCCGATTGTGCAAAGCAGGTTCCACCGGATAAAAAAGCAATAAAAAGAAAGAGCGATTTGAAAGTCATTATAAAAAATTTAGTGAAATATTTCGGTTCTTATTATTTGAACAACAGTGGTGCAAGCTCATGCAGACTGCGTCTCCACGTCAGGAATTCGTGTGCTGTATTCTCAGAAATATAAGAAACTGCGTTGTACCCGGCGTCTTTCAATGTTGTCACTGCATTCTTAACTGCGTCGGGCCTTTCCTTGCTGCCGCAACTTATAAAAATGAGCTTAGGTTTTGATTTGTCTTTCAATTCATCGGGTGTATAAATGCCCCCGCTCAACAAAGCATAATAAGAAAATACGTCAGGTTTATTCAGCGTAATGGTATGCGTTTCCATGCCACCCATAGAAAGCCCGGCCATTGCACGATGTTCTTTATTAGCAATAGTGCGGAAATGCGCATCAACATAAGGAATCAATTCATCAACTAACACCGTTTGAAAAGGGTCAATCTTAAAGTCCTTCATGTGTCCCCATTTCAATTCGTTGGTCATTCCATAAGTCATCACAATAATGAACGGTTTTGTTTTATTTTCTGCAATCAGGTTGTCCATAATAAGATTGGCGTGCCCCTGGTTGCTCCACGCAGTTTCATCTTCACCCCAGCCATGTTGCAGGTACAATACAGGATATTTTTTAGATGTATTCTTTTCATATCCCGGTGGTGTGTACACGAAAGCCCGGCGTGATGTATTGGTGCTTTTTGAAGGAAAAAGAATTTGCTGGACATGACCATGCGGAACATCTTTCAACGCATAAAAATCCTGGTCGTGGGCGGGAATTTCAATACCACTTTCCCAACGGGTAGAGCCATAAAAATTCAATGCGCCCGGGTCGTTGAAAGTGCCGCCATCTACTGTGAGATGATAATAATGGAAACCTTCATCCATCGGGCCTTCAGTGGTGCCGGTAAAAAATCCATCCGCTCCTTTTGTGAGCAACGTGCCTCCTCTTCCGCCTAAACCGAGGCTTACACGAACGCTGTCAGCCTGCGGAGCATGAATTTTAAATCTTGCATATCGTTGGGAGTTTACCTGCGGATATTCCTGGCCCGGTTGGTTGAGTGTTGATGGTTTGAAGTCATCGGCAACCGTTTGTGCCATACAAATTTGGCCTGCCATGATAGCAAACGAAAAAATAATCGCTTTTTTTAATTTCATTGTGTGATTTTTTAATGATGATTCTGATTATTGAAAACTTAGCGTTTTAAAAGTTGACTTTCGCAAATTGTTATTTACTTAAAAAGCAAAGGCGCAAAATTGTACAAATCATTTCTCCACACCGGCCACGTATGCCCGCCGGGATATTCGTAATACGTGTATTTTATTTTCAACTCATCCAATTTGCCCAACATGATTTTTCCGTTCTTGTAAGCAATGTCTTCCGGGCCACCTTCTGAGATCCACAATTCTTTCAGGTTGCTATTTATTTTACCAGCATTTTCTTTCAAAAAAGTATATTGCGCTTCTGCAGTTTTATCCATCATCGGCACGATCCACCCGGAGCTAAATACGCCGAGAGAAGAAAACACATCCGTATTATAAATGCCTGTGTAAATTGTATGAAGCCCGCCCATTGACAGGCCGGCGAGTGCACGACTGGCGGCGTCTGTTTTAGCGCGATAATTTTTTTCAACAAAAGGAATAATGGCTTGCTTCATTTCTTTTTCAAACATCTTCATGCCGTTTTCAATACCTCCGGAATTGAAGCCGCCGCCACCAATGTTTGCATCAGGCATCACTATCAGCATAGGCTTCGCTTTTTTCTCTGCGATAAGATTATCCAAAATCAAATTGGCTTTGCCTTGCCTGGCCCAGCCGGTTTCATCTTCGCCGCCACCATGCAAAATGTATAAGACAGGATATTTCTCACTCAGGTTTTCATCATAATCGGGCGGCGTGTAGATATACATTTGCCTCCATGAATTGGTAACCCTAGAGAAATAATTTTTGATACGAACATCCCCATGAGGCACGTTTCCAAGCGCATAATAGCGGCCACCCATAAACGGTATTTCAATGCCGCTTGCCATTCTTCCCATGCCATAAAACGTTTCGCTGGCAGGGTCGGCAACGGCTACACCATCAATAATCAAAGAATAATAATGAAAGCCTTCGCTGATGGAATCGGTGGTAACATTCCAATAACCTTCGGCATCTTTCACCATATCATATTTCTTACCGAGGTCAATCTGCACCTTTTGCGCATCAGGCGCTTTTGTTTTAAATATTACCCGATTGTCAGCCAATATTTGCGGGTAATCAGCGCCACGAATATTGGTAGATGCCGGTGCGCCCACAACCGGATATTTTGAAAAAGTAGCAGTATCAACCGGTTTAAAAATTAATTGGGAAAACATATACAGCCCGTTTTTCCAAACTTTAAATTCGTGTACACCCGGCTCGATATAATAAATATGAGGCACATCGTTTTTAACAAGATAATCATGTGTTCTTTTACTAAAAGTTATTAAACCATCACTGGCTCCGCATGAAATCCAAAGGAGTTTTAATTCTTGTTTCGCCTTTGCAGGGTCAGGCACAAGTTGTTCGGGCGTCTTTGTATTGGGAGCTGCTGAAAAGGCGCCGATCCACGCAAACTTGTCAAGGTTCCCTAATCCAAAATTCAATGACTGACCGCCGCCCATTGATAAGCCGGCAATGGCGCGATGGTCGCGGTCGGTATAAACAGGATAATGCTTTTGCACATACGGAATAAGGTCATTCAACAAATCTTTTTCAAAAGTGGCAAATGCCTGCACTTTATCAGGCGCAAAAATATTTCCGGTGGCGCTGTCGTTTTTCATCGCCCTTCCGTTGGGCATAACTACAATCATCGGTTCCACTTTCCCTTCTGCATAAAGATTGTCGAGAATCACTTCCGGATGTCCGCCATTCAGCCATTCTTTGTCATCTCCGCCGATGCCGTGAAGCAAATACAATACGGGATATTTTTTCTTTTTAGAATAACCGGGCGGTAAATAAATTAATGATTGACGCGTGGTGCCAACGGTTTTGGATTTGTAATTAAATGAATCAATTTTTCCGTGCGGAATATTGTTTTGAACCGTGGCAAAATCAGCAGGCATTTGTGTTACGATTTCCTGTGCCGAAGAATTCGTTGTTGATAAAATGGCAAATGCGAGAAAAAGAAAAGCGTATTTCATGTTTCGTTTTTATATAATTAAAAATTCAAAAAAGAAGTTATTTATTTGTTTACTGCCTTGACTCTTTTTATAATAATTCCGTTTTCATAATTTATTTCATTCACTTAATTTGTAATTAGCAGCGGCAACATTGCGGCCGCGTATCTTTTTCCAAATTCCCGGTAACCGGCAGCGTCAAAATGCAAATGATCTTTTGCGACCGTGAGACCTTTTGACGAAATAACATGTGCGGTTGAAATGGTTTGCGGCAACTTGTCAATAATATTATTCATGCTGGCGCAAATACCGCCCTGCTCAGCATTCACCACTTCACCGGCGAGCAAAGGCACTGCAGCCGCCTTAAGATTCAAATCATGTAACAGGTTATTAT
>JAHEZA010000036.1 GCA_023251335.1 Chitinophagaceae bacterium
TTTTAAGGGGAAACACCGGGAGAGGCAAAATATTTTTATTTGCGCGGAGCAAAGCAGTGCCTTAATCCGGTTTATCCGTCAGAAACCGCAACCCGGCAAAGTGATTGTCCCGGCAAATTTTTTAAGATTCCGGCGCTGGCATAGTGATATCATTCTCTTTAAATACACGGTCAATTTCCAGCATCAGATCGCTTCGGGTGTATATCCAGTCATATTGTACTTGTACTACCCAGAAATAGATACGCAATTCAACCGTACTGTTTTTTAACTCCATTATCTCCACAGTGGCCGGCGGATATTTTAAAATGCGTTCATCTGAATCTAATAACTCCTGTAAAATACTTTTTACTTTATTAAGATCGGTGCCAAACATCACCTGCAATTGAATATCCACTCTCCTTTTTTCATCGCTCATTGTCCAGTTAATAAGATTTGAACTAAGCAATGTACTATTGGGTATAATTACATCTGCACCATCCCACGTAGTAATGACGCTGCTTCTAAACCCAATAGATTTCATGGCGCCGGATTGTTCGTCCACCTCCACAACATCCCCGACATTTACGGGTCTTTCGAATGCTATAATAATTCCACTTACCAGGCTACTGGTAAGTTCCTGCAGGCCAAATCCAATACCCACACCCAATGCACCCAGAACCAGGGTAATGCGGTCCATAGGAATGCCGGCAGCCGCAGCAGCTAAAAATAATCCGATGCTTATTATGGCAATTCTGATCAGTAATATCCAGCTTCCCATTTTTGACTTGGCACTGGTTTTATCGGGTATGGTCCCTGGCTTATGGGAAGCAAAAAATGAAACGATTACGGATAAAAAGGTAGAAATCGCAATGATGACTATGAATAGCAGCATATTGTTGACGGTGAAAGTATAACTACCAACAGTATGCTCCTCCACCAGCATACGTTCAAGGGGATCCGTTATTAACCTGAAGGCATAAAAATTTCGGGCAAATAAAATAAACCAGCCAACAAGGAACAAAAAGTAAAGGATAACCGGCACTTTATAGCCAACTTTTTCAAAATCTGCATACGATATTTTTTTCTCCGACTGGCCATAAAACCTCGATGTTACTAAAAACATTCCTTGCAATAATCTCGCTGCCCATAGAAACTCTATACCGGTAATCACGCCTATGTAACCGCTAGTGAGCAAGGTTTTTGATAAATTATATCTTCCAAATACGTTAAACAATATTGCGAAAGATTCCAGCAGTACCACAAAGCTTATCAAATAAATAATGCCTCTTTCCTTAAGCTGGCTTCTCTTTCCTCTTAAAAGAAAGTACATCCCAACTAATACGCCGGCTAACGCCAGTATCAGCAGCCACCATCGTTCCTGTCGTGATGGCTGCAGGATAAAGTTATTGAGGCATGCCACCAGGAAGAGAAGATTCATCGTAATCCAAAAGCCCATCCAGAACTTTTTGATATATCCCCAAAATATGATCGTAAGACATAGGGCGGATGCGATCCAGAATAGCATACCGAATATAAATGGAGGATCCTTAAAAACGAATTGCAACAGGTTGAGTCCAATGAAGGTTGCTGAAAAGACGGGATATTTGAATACTAACTGCCCGGCAAAATCTTTTCTTAATTCATTTTCATTTGAAAGCTTGCGCTTTAAGATGAACAGCAAAATACTGAGCGCAATTATTAGCAGCAGGCTAAATACTATTTTATTAATATTATTTTCAGTATAATAATTTAATGCTATCAGGTTTTTTTTATTCGAAAATTCCCTGATCTCGCGGAACGATCTATTATATGCTGTGGGGACCCATATATTTACAAACTCCCGTTGAAAGATATTGGCCGATTGTGTTGCGTTGATGGCATCAATTTTTTCCAGTGCACTGCTTAACTTAATTACCTGCAGTGTTAATTGTACCTGCAGCCCCTGCACATTATCCATAGATCTTTGGATGGCACTATCGGCAGGAGCTATTTCGGCCGATGTCAAAAAAGATCGTTCAGGTAATGGCTAAAAGTAGCAGAATCCGCAGGAAATTCATATAGTACCGAATCAGCGCTCAACGAATCAAGGCGGAACTTGTAATCTGCCAGTTGCTTTCTATAATCATCTACCTCCTCCTTTCTTTGCTTCGATTTGGTCAGCAATACATTGATGATCCTATAGGAAATCGCAAGATTCCGATGCGTTTGTATCAGACTGGTCTTTGTAAATATGCCTTCGCCTGCCAGGTCAAAGAGTGAATCTGTATGATGAAATTCTTTCCAGACAGTAGCCGTGTCTATAGTGGTTCTTTCAAAATCACCGGCTTGCAGGGTAATTCGTTTAATTTGATCAATAATGTCTGCCTGCAGGAGGGCGTTTCGGCCTTCCTTATATTGTTGAGTATTATTTTCCCTGGCTCTTTCGCCCAGCTCCTCCATTACCTTCCGCAATTTTTTGGGCTTGATCAGTGCCGTGTCGGCGCTTATCTCCGTTAGAGTTGCGCCTGTATCTTTTTGTCCCAGGGCGGGCAAATAGCAGCAACAAACAAGAGCAACAACACAAAAATGGAACCTTAAGAATCGATGTTGTAATGACGTTCTCCTTATACAGGATATTATAGATGAAGCTTTAAAAACCAATCTGATCATACAAGATTATTGCGTTGCGAATAATGAAATGTCAGCTACTTTCTATGCGGGCGACACCAGTTACTTTCCGTAAAATTAATATTTATTATTGTCTCCTTAATTGTAATCGTCAATATTTATTATAACAGAGATTTGTTTTTCTTAATTTATAACAGAAGCTTCGGAACCATTTGCCAATCAGGTCTTGCAAGATGCTTTGAATGGTTCACTGTCCGCAACGCTTGCGAAGAAGGTAAGTACAAAAAGCCGAAATTTGTTCGTCTGCCGGAGCCCTTGGTGACAGGCCGTATTGGTTTTCGTTTCTTCTATATAACGGATAAGGACAACCGAAATCTAACGATGCGTGAAAGACTGTTTTCAGGGAAACAATTGTCTTACATCCACGATATTTTGTTCTGCACTATTAAGATTGATCAATCCCTGCCGTGGACGGTTCAGTTCCATTATAACATATAATACAATAGTGGTCATCAATACAAAAGCTACTGAAAATAGCTTGCTCCTGTTTCCCGGCTTGGTACCGAACCCTGCAAGAAAGGCAGCGATAAGAACCGATGTCAGCAGCACAATAATGATGAAAGTAGGAACAGCAGCAACACGTCCTGCCTCACGTGCTTTCACCATATTTTTTAAGCTGATAAGAAGCTGCACCATTTGCTCGGTTTTGAAATAATTGTCGCCCTTCATTAGAGGAACTACATAGTTCCAAATGCTTTTAAACTGTTTATCGGCATCATCTAATGCATCTTTTATTTTAGCAGGGTTATCTCCGGCATTATAATAATTAATTCTCGATTCCAGATAGTTTTTATAGAGCGGCAATAACGACATTTTTATACTGTCAGCATAAAGATCGCATCTCAGGACAGACGTGTTCAAAAGATTTGCTTCATCAACAATCGTTTGACGGCGGGTTTCGAATTTTGTAGCGGCCATACTAAAGCTAAAAGCAAGCAACAAGCCCATGAGTCCAAGTAAAGAGGCTTCACCCGTTCCAAGGGATATTTCTTTATCGGGGTCAAGGACGGTGGTTCTTTTATGTTTTTTATAGCCCAGCCAGTTTGCGATAAAGATGATAGCAAAGAAAAAGGCGGCAATTAATAAGGCGGGTAGATGAAGGAGGGTTTCGTTAAGAGAAATCATATAAAAAATTGACAGCTTTTGGCAAAATAGCATTCAGGGGCCAGTCCGAAAAAAGTTGAATGTTAAACATAGAAATCCTGTTTTTTGCTTACTAAGATAATCAATTCTTTGTATTGGCTCAAAAATCTGTTCGTATCGGTTATGAATTCTTCTTCTATTGCAATTACCTCTTTTCATTTAATTTATATAACGGATAAGGTTAACCGCAATCGAAAGGTACATAATACAATTAAGTTTATCTTTTACTGCTTGCTTTTCTTTTGAAAATAGGCAGATGTTTGGGGTAAATATAATAAAACACCAACCAATAGCAAAAAAGCTATATGTAAAATCATTTCAGTTGTTGAATGGAATGCGCTTATGATTACATGGAAAAGCAGCCAGGCAATAGCAAGCCACCTTGCCCAATTAATTGACATCAGGAGAAGAAATCCGCAAACTATAGCAATTAGTCTTACGAGTTCAATCCAAAGTACTTCATATAGTTTTGCATCGGGCTCAGAGAAATCTTTTAAATGATACACGAATCCAACACCCCCGGCAATAATAAACAGAGCGGAAACAACAATAACCGGCACCGGACGATTTTTCATCTGAATGATTGTTTATATTCTTACGATAATTTACGTAAAAAAACTTGTTGGTCCTTCCTGATCCGGAGCGCCTCAATTAATGTCGCGCCTTGCCCGGAAGCGATAGCCTCACCATGGCAAACCTTAATATGCTTATGCTGTGTTTTTATTATTGATTCTATGTTTGATGCTCCTAAGTAAAGCAGGGCGAACGCATAGCTAAAGTGTTTTTACAATTTCCAATGATTTTTTTACGTGCTCATCAGGGGAAATATGATCAGTCTCCGAAGAAAAGACAGCTACAATTTTGCCATTTTTATTGATAACAAATGTTGTTCGTGGAATGAACCCGTGCGTAACCTGAACGCCACGTACATCTTTAACGCCGGATTTTGGCGGTATCAACGTCAGGCCATACGTTGCTGCGATCTTTCCTTCAGCATCTGAAGCCACCGCGAATTTTCCCGCACAGTAATCCGGATCGGATGAGAATGAATTCAATCGCTGAATATCATCTGCTGATACACCGATAATGGTGGCTCCTGCTGCCGTAAATTGATCTTTTAAATCGGCGAAAGTATGCGCTTCCAAATCACAGCCACCTGTGTAGGCAGCAGGATAGAAGTATAACACCACCGGCCCTTTGGTCAGGGCTTTTTTTAATGAAAAGTCGAATTCATTGCCGGCCTGGCTGGCTTTGGCAGTGAACATAGGTGCTACAGCACCCACTGACAATGCCTTCGATTGTGAAAAGCTATGCGGAGCAATGAAGAGCATAATCCCAAAAATTAAAAAGATGGAGTGATAATTTCTTTTTGACATGATGAATTGTTTTTAAATACCGTTATAAATCCAAAACAAACTTACAAAAAATCGGGAATAAATGGCCGCGATGGAGAAAATCAAGAAGCAGATTGAAAAGGACTGGTAAACGGTTTTGCCGCTTTGTCGGCGTTACAATTGTTGACTCACGTAGTGATGTTGGGCAAGTTTTTATATGCCGGTGGCATCCACTTTAAAAGGAACACCGCAGCGGTAAAAAATACCGCCTGAAATTGATTCCGGTCAAAAAAATATTTTGTAACCTTTTGCAGGCGTTTTACTCTATTGGTATAAATAAACAAAATAAATATCATGAAAATTTTTAAAATGCTTACTAAGTCAGCTATATGCTTAGTTGTTAGTACCGGTATCCTCTCTTTTTCGGCCAACGCACAAAAAAGTCAAAAATTGACAGACCCTGAGATTGCTTCAGTAGCAGTAACCGCTAACCAGATTGATATCGATTATGCAAAAATCGCTATTAAAAAATCAAAGAATCAACAGGTGATTGATTTCGCAAAAACTATGGAAAAAGACCATGGTGCAGTCATTAACCAGGCAGTTGCATTGGTTACAAAACTGGGAGTTACTCCTAAAGACAATGCCACCAGCCAGTCATTAAACGCACAGGCAGTGAAAGAACGCAAAGCCCTTAATTCAAAATCAGGAAAGGCTTTTGATAAAGCGTATGTGGATAATGAAGTGGCCTATCACACTGCAGTAATTAACGCCGTTGAGAATGTTCTGATTCCTGATGCCACCAACAAAGAATTACATGATTTGTTAGTGAGTGCAGTACCCTTATTTAAAGCACATTTGGAACATGCTAAAATGCTTCAGAAAAGTTTGGAAAAATGAAAAATTCAGTAGCTGTATTGGGAATAAGGGTTTGTTTATTATTCCCAATACTTTTTTTATTTAGTTGCTCTTCCCCAAATAAAAAATCCGCAGCGAATCAAACAGGAACAAAGGAGAACATTCATAAAGTAGATACCGTAACGATTAATATGATGAAGTTTAATCCGGAAATATTAAAGGTAGATAAAGGGGATACGGTGATTTGGCTCAATAAAGGGATGGTAGCTCACACCGTTAAATCTTACAGAGATAATAAATTCTATTCGGATACACTCGCACCCGGAAAAACATGGACATGGGTAGTAACAGACAGCGCTGCCTATTATTGCACGCTTCATCCGGCCACCATGATGGCCAAATTGTTGCTCAATAACAAGTAACTTTGGTAAGCGTTTGGAAACATTGTTTAAGAAGAATTAAAAATCAATAACATTGGATGCACAATTTGAAAAGTATGCTGACCTGGAAATTATCAGCAGAATAAATGAGGGAGATATAAAGTTGTTTGAAATTCTAATCAGGCGATATGATCCGTTCCTTTATAAAATCGGTAGATCTTACCGGTACAATCATGAAGATACGCAGGACCTGATGCAGGACGCCTACATTAATGCCTATTGCAACTTAAAAAAATTTGAAAAACGGGCAAAATTCAAGACATGGCTTACAAGGATAATGCTTAACGTATGTTATCAGAAAAAACATAAACTAAGTTTTAAAAATGAAATACATGAAGACGATATTCAAAATGAAAAATCCGAAATCCTGTTTCATCATTCATCAAACAATGAAAAAATTGCCATGAATAGAGAGCTTGGCCATGTAATAGAAAATGCCGTCCACAAGATTCCGGAAGACTACAGAATCGTTTTTACGCTTCGCGAATTAAACGGTTTAAACGTTGCTGAAACTGCAGAGGCATTGGATATAAGTGAAGGCAACGTAAAGGTTCGCTTGAACAGGGCGAAAGGTATGCTTCAGAAAGAAATAAAAAAGATGTATTCTTCCGAAGATATTTTTGAGTTTAACCTGATCTATTGCGATACCATGGTCAACAGGGTGATGGCGAAGATCTATGAATTAAAAAAAGTGGAAGATGAAAAATGAGATACGCCTGCGAACGCCCTGCATTGGCTGAAATTTAAAGTTCCAGGTACAGCAAAGTATGTACCGGACCAGGCCGGGTCTGCTTAGCGACGATATATTATTTTTAGTAATTTCGCAAAACATCGTGCCCTCACAAACCGTTATGAAAGCTCTTCGCGGCAAGAACGATGATTGGGATACTGGTAACGGAAATGAATGGACGACTTTATTTTTACAGAAAAAATTTCAGTCCATAAAACGGGCAATATGACAACAAAAACTAACAACATTGTTTATTGGATTTCGACTATTATTTTCTCAGCGCTGATGATATTCTCTGCTTTAGGCGGGCTTCAACCAACTCCACAGGCTATTCAATTGATACATGACAGTCTTGGTTACCCGGTTTATTTTATACAATTCATCAGCATTGCAAAACTACTTGGTGCCATTATTATTTTAATACCCGGATCCGGCAGGATAAAAGATTGGGCTTATGCTGGTTTGTTTTTTGATCTTGCAGGTGCTATTTATTCAGGTATTGCCGCTTCGGGTAAGTTTGACCCGTTAATGCTTACCATGCTTATATGGATCCTACCACGTATTTTGTCGTATTATTCCTGGCAAAAGAAAATAAAAAGATAACGATTCCTTGTTGCTTTAAACGATCATTACCGCCTGCAGAAATACCCAGGAAACGTTTTTTATTTCTGGTGACCTTTCAATTTCGTCCAATTTGTTATATCAAGAGCAGAAGACCTGTCATTACACACATCACTAATAAGTTTGATTAGCATTTTGTCGCCTTTTATTTCGAATCCGTATTTCCCAAAAGTGGTATTGTCACAATCACTCTGTCCCTCTATCTTTTTCACCGTAAATGTTTCCCCATTGATCGTGTAGGTCATTGTTTCCACAATTTCGTTGTTGGAAGTTGCGTAAAGAATGAGAGTGTCTTTCTTAAAATCGAGTATGGTATTTCTCGGGTTATCTCCCTTAATGGCTCCTTCCCATCTTGTATTTTTCAATTGAGCCATCACGGGTTTCAGTAAAAATGTTGCGAGAAGAACAAAAATAATTTTTTTCATGATTGATGGTTTTGTTTGGTTACACAGCCTTTGATTATAAATGCACAAAATAAAAGAAAGGTTGCTTCTGAATATTATTCTCTGAAAATTTACTACCTGCCCATATTCCTCTAAACCCTGCTGAGTTATTTTTCTGCGTCATAATAACTTTTTGTAACTTGGCTTCTATCTTAATATAATTTCTTCATCCATGTTAAAAATATCCTTCTATCCACTGGTTATAATTCTATTGATGAGCGGATGTGCAGAAAACGCAAAACTAAACGGGCAAACAGAGATCACCAAATGGAAAGATGGGAAAACCGGCGCGGTTTCCATCACTTACGACGATGGCATCAGAACCCAGTTCAGCGAAATGTTACCAATTATGGAGCGGCTTCAGTTACCCGCAACTTTTTTTGTTATTACCGGGCCCATTAAGGGATCTGATGATGCCGGGAAATTTGCAGGCCGCCCTGTAAAAGAAATTATAAATGAAACAGCCCATGTGCCCACCAATGCTGATAATTTTTTTGAGCGCGCTTCTGCAATAAGATATTCAGGGTTTAAAGGAATGCAGGCGTACTATGATAAGGCTGATGAGTTCTACGAATCGGGCCAAAAAGAAAATGCCTATAAAGTGATTGATACCGGTTATGAAAAAGTGAGAAGTGGCAAGCTGGTACCCGGAAAGGATACCAGCATGGAAATTGCCAGCGAAGCAGGTTTGAGTTGGGATGATCTGAAACTTTATGCTTCCCGCGGCTATGAGATAGCCAGCCACACGGTTACTCACGCGCATCTTGCTATTATGGATACTGCCAATATGCTGTATGAGTTACAAAAAAGCCGGCAGGATATTTTGGATCACCTGGGAGAGAAATATACCTTTTCTGCCGAAGTTCCTTTTGGAATTGAAGATCCTCGGGTAATGAAAACTGCACTACCGGTTTATCCTTCCTTGCGAAATCTGATGCCCGAGCCTTACATGAAAGAGATAAATCGTGGCGACAAAGCACAACCCGTTACAGCAGATAAAGAATATGTGCAGTGGCAGCGAGGGCCGCTTTCTAAAACACCTTTGGCAAAGATGCAGTCATGGATAGATACCACACTGGCACATAATAATATCTGGCTGGTGCTTGTGTTTCACGGGATAGACACATTAGGATGGGAGCCCTTACCACATGAATTGGTGGATACTTATTTTCAGTATATAAAAAAGAACGAACCCAATCTTTGGGTGGCCACTTTTGGAGACGTGGGACGATATATGCGCGAAAGGATGGATACAAAAGTAACTTCAAATTTGAACGCTGATTCTATAGCTGTTTCCCTGAGCCGCTCGCTGGATAAAAATATATACTATATTCCCTTAACGCTCAAAACTTATGTGCCCGCAGCATGGGGTAAAGTAAAGGTAGTGCAAGATGGTAAGATCACAGGAGCAACCGTGCAGAAGGATGCAAAAGGAACTTATGTTTTATACTCCGTATATCCGGATATAGCATCTGTCGTATTGAAGAAAGATAAATCATAATAACCGGAATTGCTTCAATGATATTACACTAAGACTTCCGGTATTTTTTGCTTTTACTTTATATTCCTGCTGCCATAGAAACAAAAAGTTTGCAGGAAGATAATTCTTTGCTTGCATTTAAAATATTTTTTTAGATTGGCAGCAGTTTTTAAAAAAGTTGGCGAAGCAGAAAGAGCCGCTAATCCCGCATGCATTATATATTTGCTTTTATGAAAAAGATCATTCTTCTTTTATCCTTTCTTTTATTGATGGATACTTGTTTCTCCCAGGTGCCCTCAGTCAACAAAAATCAGGATGTGGAAAAGGTTTACGTCAGCCCACAGATTCCGGCCTCTTTCCCCGGCGGCGAATTGGCATGGCAAAATTTTGTTGCGGCTAACCTTGATACAAATGTCCCACTTAAAAACGGCGCTCAGGCAGGAACTTATACTGTTACTGTTAGATTTATAGTCGGCATGGATAGTATTGTAAGCGATGTTGGATGTGAAAACGATCCGCGGTATGGAATGTGCCAGGAAGCTATCCGGCTAATCAGGAAAAGTGGCAAGTGGAAACCTGCAACTCAAAATGGGAGAATTGTAAACGGATTCAAGTTGCAGCCAATTGTCTTTACCATAAAATGAATGTAATCTTTTCCTCGTGTTGGCGCAAGAATGAGGCGTGGCTTTAGCTTGGCCTTCTTGTGCCATAGCTATGAAGTATAACTTAAATCAATTAATCCTTGCATGCCACTGAAATCTCTTGCACTGCTATACTTCCAATCTTCCGGCTTAATTACAAAACCTGCTATTACTGGATTCAAATGAATATACTCTAACATCTTGTCAAACATTTCCTGATCTTTTATCTCCAATGGTTTATTATGCTGCTGCCAAAATTGCCAGTCTGAATTATTCCCGTTTTTCTTCCCCGCTCTTTCCATCATCCAAATTATCCATTCTTTTCTACTCTCTGATACATTATTTTTAATTGCCGCTTTCAATTCTAAAGAAGTATGTTTTTTCATATCCCGAACAATATCTTCTAATTTATTTTTACTACTACCGATTATCATGTGGATGTGGCTTGGCATTATGCACCATCCATAAATTTCAAGCCCTTTCTTTTCCTGGCAAAATCTCCAGCTATCAATAACTATTTTCATGTACTCTTCTCTTACAAAAACATCTATCCAATTAACCGTAGCGAATGAAATAAAATATAGCTTATCATTATCGTGGAATTTATATTTTCGGCTCATAAGAGAGTAAATATACAACGCACTTGATTATTCACAATAAAGAATCATTCCCAAATTCTTTACATGGCACAAGAAGCCATCGCTCTTTTCTACGCCTCATTCTTGCGCCAAAATGGGGTAGCTTCGTCCGTCATTCTATTAAAACTGTCAGTCTGAGCTTGTCGAAGACGGATTATTTATCAATAGTTCAATCAAATTTTAAATCTTATCCTATCCTTCGTTTAGGCCTTACTGTTATATTAAAGTAAAAACAGAAATTCCAGTTATATCTTCTTTTACTGTATCCCGGAGTTTTATTAATCCCGGTGGAAAAGCAGCGAAGTTCTCTGATAATAAATAGTGGTAAAATGTTACCGGTTCGCACTTACAATGGCAGGAATATCTTCAAAAGCGGCTTTAAGATTAGAAAATAAATACAAATGCCATCTTCCTGGCGGGTCTCCTCATCCGACAATTAAAAGATTAATATGTCTTAAAAAAGAAATACTTTTGAAAACAAAAATGAAAATCAGCCTGCAAACGTATCGCAGGATTTATCTATTAACCCGTAAACTTTTTTTT
>JAHEZA010000385.1 GCA_023251335.1 Chitinophagaceae bacterium
AGGGAAAAGGACTGGCCTATAAACATTCTGGTAGTTATTGGAAAGGGTTTTATTGAATTTGTACAATAATGTTTTCTACGCTGGTGAGTACAGCCAAAGTGCAGTAAAAGAACAAAAAAACAGAAATCTTATTTCGTATCAACCGGCTGTTTCAGTAAGTACAAAGAAATCTGAAAACAGTGTAATCATAACCGTTAGTGATAACGGCGCCGGCATTCCTGAAAATATAAAAGAAAAGATATTTCAGCCGTTTTTCACTACCAAACCGACAGGGCAGGGGACGGGACTGGGTTTAAGTTTGAGTTATGATATTGTAAAAGCACACGGTGGTGATATAAAGGTGGAGACAAAAGAGGGTGCGGGAACAGCGTTTATAGTTCAATTGCCTGTTGTCTGAATCACGGATTTAAAGCGATTAAACGATGACACAGATTCTTTAATATGCCAGGAGAATTAAAATATAAAGACATAACAGAAAAAATTATCGGCGCTTCTTTTGAAGTTCATAAATTCTCGGAAATGGTTTCCAGGAAGTTATTTATCAAAGAGCATTGGCCTGGGAATTATCTCAGGCAGGATTATCTTATGCCAGGGAATTTGAACAGGAAATATTTTATAAAGAACTCCGTGAACCGATTGGAACAAGAAGAGCTGATTTTGTTGTGGAAGGGAAAGTGTTAGTTGAGTTGAAGGCAATTATTGTTTTGGAAGATGTTCACATGGCACAAGTTTTAAATTATCTAAAGGCATATAAACTGGAAGTTGGTTTGTTAATCAACTTTGGAAGTAAGTCTTTAACTTTTAAAAGACTAGTTCTATGAAAACTAAATCTGTGCAATCCATAAATCCATTTAAATCCGTGATTCAGACAATTTATGATATTATAAAGGCGCATGGCGGTGAAATAAAGGTGGAAACGAAAGAAGATGAAGCCCGCCCGGCTGTCCAATCTAATCATCCAGGCGGCGATAACCGGGCCGGGCGGGGAACAGCATTTATAATTCGATTACCTTTTTGATGACCGATAATGCAGATGTATAGCATCGGATCATCTAACATCGAATTTCAATCGGTTGAGGTAGTATAAATCATTATTTTTCCGTAAAAGTTTTTTTCGTAATTTCATTTTTGAATTCTGCTTTCCTTTAAATACCCAATTGAATGATCTTGATAAATTTTTTACGAAAAAAGAAACAGGATGTCAAAGTATTTATTTTATTTATTTTTTTGTACACTTTTTTCCCTCCCCACTTTAGCCCAAAATACGCAAATTAGAGGCTTTGCCGATGTGCTTGCCAGTTATGAAAATGGCAAAACTTCTTTTGGCTTTGATGAACAGGATCTTTTTATTACTTCCGAGCTTTCAGATCGTATTTCGTTTTTAGGTGAGAGTGTTTTTAAATACACACCCAGTTCCCCGACTCACTTTTCCGTAAGCATTGAACGGCTCATCATTAAATACAATATACAGGGAAATAACAATATTATTCTTGGAAAAATTCATACACCTTTAAATTATTGGAATGACACTTACCATCACGGAAGAGTATTTTATCCCACAATTGGCAGGCCCTTGCTTTTTGCGGCAGATATAATACCACTGCATACTACTGGCGTTGGTATCGAAGGGCATGATTTTGGAAAATTAAGATTTGGTTATAATTTGTTCGTTGGCAACGGGCTTGGCTCTGAGCCGGTGGTTGACAACGACAAACGCAAATCAGTCACGTTGGCTATTCATATAAAGCCTGTCGATAAATTAAAACTAGGCGTTTCATATTATAATGATGCAGTTTCTAAGGGCGCAACTGTAGAAGGTAAAGTGATTAACTGGAAAGTGAATCAAAATATTTATACGGGTTCCGTGGCCTATTTTGGAAAAAAAATTGAAGTATTGGCAGAAGCGACTTATGCCAATAATAAAAGCGATACAACGGGATCCAGGAACACATTTACTCCCTATATTTATACCGGTTACAGGGTTACTGAGAAACTCGTTCCCTACGTTAGGCTAGATTATCTGCATTATCAAACAGGAGAAATTCTTTTTAATAAAGATAATACAACGTCATTCGTAGGCGGTGTTCGCTACGAGATTAATTACCTCGCTGTTATTAAATTAGAATACCAATACATACATTCTGAAATACAAGGAAATAATGACGTTATCACCTTTCAATTTGCCATAGGGTTTTAATTTGGAAAATGGACAAAATGGACAAAAAATGATTGTAAGAAATAAAATACACGGATTTATAAAGTTCACTTGGGTGATGATACTTCTTTTTAGCAGGTTAACTGTTTTTTCACAAGACGCCTCTCTCACGGTTATCAGCAATAAAAAAGGCGCGCCTTCCACCCTTACGTTTTCTGAATTAAGATCTATCTTTATGGGCGAACAACAGAGATGGCGGGGTGGTACCAAAATTACTATTGCTCTTATGAAAACCACCACGCCTGCCGGAAAAAATACGTCCTTGAAAGTATATGGAATGAGTGGCAATGAATTGAATAAATTCTGGCTTGCCATGGTGTTCCAGGGTAAAGCAGGATCACCTAATTTTTTTAGTTCAGCATCCGAATTGGAAAATTTTGTAGCACAGAATCCCGGGGCTATAGGCATATTAGACCAGGTAGCTAACAATGATGCAATAACAACGATACAGGTTGACGGCGAAAAATTATGATTGCATCAGTGCACGGGTTTAACAACCATTCCTGCTGTAAAAATCTTACAAAATGCGGATTACTATTCAAACAAAAATTTGGCTTACCGTGCTCTGTATTGTTTTAATGTTTACCTATTTTACGCTTTACTATTTCCCCGCCCAACAAAAAAGACTGTTACTGAAGAACTACAATACCGAAGTACAAAATCTTGCAAATACTGTTGCTCTTGGAGTGAAGATTGCTCTTACGGAACAAAATTATAACGGACTTGATTCGGCAATGAAATTTGTCACAGCCGATCCAAGGCTTAAATTTGTAAGTACAGTCCAATATGATACCGCCTGGAGCGATGATCACCAAAAGTTTAAAATAGAAAAAACCATCTTCAAAACCTTCCCTGAAACTGAGCATCCTGAATCGGATGTACAGTCAGGCAGTTCAATAATAGTCAAACGCGGCAATTTTGATACTCCCATAATGTCTGGAGTTATATTACTCGCTTTCACAACAAAAGAAATAAATGAAAGCCAAAAAGAAATAAGACATGATTCTTTGATGGTAAGCGCTTTAGTTCTGCTAATAGGGATATTACTCGGGCTACTACTTGCAAGAAAAATATCTATACCCCTCATGGCCTTGCGTGATGCTGCAAACCGTGTAGGTGAAGGCGACCTGACCCAGAAAGTAAAGCAAATCTCCAATGATGAAATTGGTGAATTAGGCAAAGCTTTTAACCACATGGTGGATGACCTTTTAAAAACAAGAAAAGAACTTCGTGAAAATAACCAGGAACTATCGGCCACCAACTCGAGACTAAATGCTGCGCTTCTCGAATTAAAATCAACACAGGCCCAACTTATTCAATCAGAAAAAATGGCTTCACTCGGTGAACTCACCGCAGGGATTGCACATGAAATTCAAAACCCGTTAAACTTTGTAAATAATTTTTCTGAAGTAAATAAAGAACTGCTGGAAGAGCTAAAGATT
>JAHEZA010000037.1 GCA_023251335.1 Chitinophagaceae bacterium
TTTTTATTAGTTTACTATCGGCGGCGCTGCGGTCAGTTCAGCGTCCGTTGTGTTCTTCCAATCATCACGCCATTATGGTAAACCTGCATGCTGTATTTGCCCTTATAAAATTCCCTGGGCTTGATAGAAAATGTTAACCGTTTATTATTGTCTTTTGTTTTGTCAAAATGCAGAACTGAAGTATATGAGCTTCTTTCATGATCTTTTTCTAACACCGCGAAACCGCTCGAGCCATCCAAAACAGGTCTGCCATTGGGTTGCGTAATTTTTACGAAAATATCAGAAGGAATATTCTTTTTTGAGATGATATTTATTTCAAAGGATCCTTCAAGTTTAGTAGCCTTTGAAGCAAGAACTGTCGGCGCATCATAAGTATCAGCTTCTTTTATTGCTTCAAACTTCAGATGCGATACCAATAACGGCAAAGAAGACGCATGAGCGCTCTTCACGCTTTTTTCAATTTCAGTTTTATTGTTACTTTGTTCCTGCTGCTTTTGTTTCAACAATTGGTCCATCCTTTCATTTTCCTTTGTTATCGACTCTTTTTGCGCTTTCAGCGAATCAATATTTTTCTGGATCTCGCCGATTTTTTTCATCTCCTCCATCTTGTTTTTCAGAGCTGCTTTATTTTTCAGAATTTCGGCAATTTCTTCTTTAAGCTGGTTGTATTCTGAAATTTTCAATTCAAGCGTTTGGTCTGGAGAATCGACAACGCTCCCAATGCTGTCAGGTGGATTAATAGAAAGTGCGTTGGAATCTTTAAAATTTTGTAGAGAATCCCCAGTGGGTACTTTTTGTAGCTCCGGCTGCTTCTTTACAGTTGTTACCAGCTTCTCACTTTTGTTCTGAAAATAATAGTTATAGCCCCAAATAGAAATTAGAACAAAGGAAACCGTGACAAGCACCAATGCAAAAATCATAAAATAGAAAGCTTTAGAATCTCTCATCTGTCTCGGACATGCAGTTTTGTATCTATTGCAGAAAAATTAAAAATACTTATAATTCAAATATATAAACTGATTTTTGCCGTATTTATTATAGTTGATGGAATAGTATCAGTCAATGGCAAATTTCTTAAATCTTATTTTTTTTCAGCAATATGTTTTACTTTATTTTACCCTATTTTTGCAGCCCAAAAAATTAAGTTAAATTAATATGGATAATCTTATTTATGTAGTACCGGCGATGGGAATTGTTGGATTGCTTTACACTTTTATAAAATTTGCATGGGTAAATAAACAAGATGCCGGCAATGAACGTATGAAGGAGATCAGTACGTACATTGCTGATGGTGCTATGGCTTTTTTAAAAGCAGAATGGAAAATACTGACTTATTTTGTTATTATAGCTGGATGTCTGCTTGGCATAATGGGGTTTAGCAGCGCAAATAGTCATTGGAGTATTGCTATTTCGTTTGTCTGCGGTGGCTTTTTAAGCGCACTTGCCGGCTTTATAGGCATGAAGGTGGCCACCAAAGCCAATGTGCGAACTACACAGGCAGCGCGCTCCAGTTTATCAAAAGCATTGAAAGTGTCATTTACAGGTGGAAGTGTAATGGGGCTTGGTGTTACAGGTTTAGCTGTATTGGGCCTGGGCGGCTTGTTTATCATTTTGAAATTTATTTTTGCGCCTCATGCAGGTGCTGACAGCCTTGAGATGGAGCGTACCATTGAAATATTAACCGGCTTCAGTCTTGGCGCGGAAAGTATTGCGCTGTTTGCCCGTGTGGGTGGCGGAATTTATACAAAAGCTGCTGACGTAGGCGCTGATCTTGTAGGAAAAGTGGAAGCTGGCATTCCGGAAGATGATCCGAGAAATCCTGCAACTATTGCAGATAACGTTGGAGACAATGTAGGAGATGTGGCTGGAATGGGCGCTGATCTTTTTGGATCATATGTAGCTACTATTTTGGCAACGATGGTGCTGGGTAGGGAGACGTTTTCACAGGACGCTTTTGGTGGGATGGCTCCTATTTTATTGCCTATGCTAATCGCTGCGATGGGAATTTTGTTTTCAATCATCAGTACATTCTTCGTGAAAATTTCTGAGAACGCTGAGTTAAATACTTCGGTAGTTCAAAAAGCATTGAATCTCGGAAACTGGGGCGCTATTATATTAACAGCTATCGCTTCTTATTTTTTAGTAATGTGGCTTTTGCCGGATACTGATATGATTTTACGATCACATCATTTTACCAGGAATGGTGTCTTTGGCGCTATCATTGTTGGCTTGGTGGTTGGTACACTGATTAGCTTTATAACAGAGTTTTATACTGCTATGGGAAAGAGGCCAGTGATGACAATAGTTCGTCAATCTTCTACAGGCCACGCTACCAACATCATTGGCGGCCTTGCCGTTGGGATGGAAAGCACGTTGTTCCCGATCCTTGTACTTGCCTCAGGAATTTATCTATCATTCCAGTGCGCGGGTTTATATGGCGTGGCTATCGCTTCGGCCGGAATGATGGCAACCACCGCAATGCAACTTGCGATTGACGCTTTTGGCCCAATTGCTGATAATGCAGGCGGGATCGCGGAAATGTGTGAATTGCCTAAAGAAGTTCGCGAAAAGACAGACATCCTTGATGCGGTGGGCAATACTACGGCTGCCACCGGAAAAGGATTTGCGATCGCTTCTGCAGCGCTTACTTCGCTTGCTTTATTTGCAGCATTTGTAGGTATCGCGAAAATAGATGGTATTGATATTTATCGTGCCGACGTATTGGCCGGATTATTTGTAGGTGCCATGATTCCATTTATCTTTTCATCACTCGCCATTCGTGCAGTGGGCGAAGCAGCCATGGCCATGGTAGAAGAAGTGCGCAGGCAGTTTCGCACTATACCTGGCATCATGGAAGGGAAAGGCAAACCTGAATACGAAAAATGTGTAGCGATTTCAACTAACGCTTCTATTAAAAAGATGATGCTTCCCGGAGCTATCGCGTTACTTTCGCCTGTTATTATCGGATTTATTTTTGGACCGGAAGTGTTGGGAGGGTTTTTGGCAGGCGCAACTGTAAGCGGCGTACTGATGGGAATTTTTCAAAATAATGCGGGAGGCGCCTGGGACAATGCAAAGAAGTCTTTTGAGAAAGGAGCTTTAATTAATAACGAAACTCATTTCAAGGGATCGGAACCTCATAAGGCTTCAGTAACCGGCGATACCGTTGGCGATCCTTTTAAAGATACATCCGGGCCGAGCATGAATATCCTCATTAAATTAATGAGTATTGTATCCCTGGTAATTGCTCCGACTCTTGCACATAATTTTGAAAATAAAATTAATATTGAACGCCAGCAAAAAATTGAAAGTCTCAATAATATGGAGAAGGCTTCAGCAAGTACAGATGTAAATTTAAATCGATGGACATTAATCACTCCTCCCGGAACAGATAATTCTATTGCTGCAAAAGAGGTAGCTACTTTTGTAGATATTTTAAAGCAGGACGACTTGGTCGGACAAAACACTTATTCCATTGCGGTTGCTAAAGGATTTCTTTATATTAATGGGGACAAACAGCCCGAAGAAATTAATAATAAATACAGCAAATACATTACAGGTTCAGGTGATTTTATCAGCAAAGAATCGAAAGAATAAAAGAATTGATGTGTTTTTTATTAGCAAAAGTTTTAAGTTCATAGTAAACAAATAAATTCTGAGGATCTTTAATTAGCACAAAATGAGAACGAAGATTTTTAAAGTAAGGCTTTACTTTGGTATTAAATGAAGACTATAGTCCTCCTTTTTTCTCTTCTTCCTTTAACAAATTTCAGTGTTAGTTTACCGTGCAGTAAAAAATTGCGTCTGCAAAATCATTGTCACAAGATGGATTTGCCCGGTTAAAATCTTCAAAGCTTATTAATCGTTTATCGTCATAGGTATAACTCGTATATAAGATTGCATGTTTTTTTAATGCAGGAAGACTTTCGGGATTGATAGGATCGGTAGAGCAGAAATGGATTACATTACTGTTTAAAAATTTTTTTGCAGTATCCCATGCATTTTGCAAAATGACGAAACCAATCGTAGTGCCACTACTGAAATTCCCCAGTAACATTTTATCCCCCTGGCTCAATGGACTTTTGTTTCCTGCGTTTGGAAAAATATAAGTGATGAGCTTGATGTCCTTATCACTTTTAGGCGGATTTGACGTTGGGTATGTGTAAAAAGCCAATGTATTCGAATAAGCAGCATTTCCTGAAACGAATGTTATATATACATTTGACGACTTTGTGATTGAAAGATCTGCATTGGTGTTTGCATTAAAAAATTCCGGATGAGAAACGGTCATATTAACCCCCTTTTTAATAGTCTGCTGAACATAATTCAATAACGGGATAGGAACCGTTTCTTTTAAAAGACCATCAGGCTTTCCTGAAGAATTGTAAGGTTGTAATGATTGATAGGAAGCGTTCGGAAAATTGATGGGCTTGATTCCAGGATCCTTTTTACAAGCGCTTACTATTAAAACAATAACAAACAACGCAGCAAAAGATTGCGGTTTCATACGAGGATGGTTTAGCGGTTAAAAAAACAAAGTTAATGACAATTTGGTTTAAATTCAATCTTTAATATAGTAGTACTTTTACAATGTGTCCTAATAGTAATTTTACTATTAGGATTCGATTTAAAATAGACGCCAAGACAAAACAATAGTCGTCTCGCTAAGTATATCTTCTACACTTTGCGGAATAAATTTTTACGACCCAAAAATCATTCCTAAAAATAATATTCCCATTTTAAGGGCTCTGCAATCAACGCAAAGCGGCCTAGGTTACTAATCCATCCATCGAAATATTTCTCAATCAATAAGAAAATTCGTTAACCATTATTGTGAATCGGCCAATGTTCAAAACATGCTGAAACCTTTTTCCTCCTTCATAAGATATCGGTGTGAACGCATTGTTGCGAACATTATTGTATTAGTCTTTCGTTAGTCTCTCATATTTCTCCGTCTTGCGCCCAAAGCATACATCGTTCCCATTTGCAACTATCCGTGTGATCGTATTCTGGTAATCATCTTCTTCATCCTGGTTTTGAAAGCCGTCCGGGGGCGTACAGGCACTAAAACATAACTTTTTATATCTTCTGCTTCATAGCTGTTTTTTTTGCAAATCAATAACCGAAGGCGGTCGTACACCTTGAATTATCTTTTTACAATTCGTTGCGCCGCAGTTACAAATAAAACTTTCCATTTCATCATTCAAAAAAGTAGTGTAGTCTAATGTAAGTTCTTCTCCTCTTTTTATTTTTCTTAAAGCAATTACATTTAAGCCATCATATGCTGTATTTGGATCGCACGAATGATTTTGTGGCGCCCAGCCTCTTGGGTCTTCGTCCCATAATACGTAAACATCATTGCCAAGGGGCCATGCATATTTTCTGAAAACATGGATGTCTTCGGCATTCCAATGGTCATCAACATATTTTTTAGTAATAAGCCTGTGCGATTTCCCTTCATTCTGAAAAATGATTTCCGCCTGCTCCATATTTTTGCTGGCGTAAATTCCATAGCCCGAAATAGCATTTCCCTTTAATAGATATTTTAGTTGTTTTTGTTTGTGACGATAAATTCCTTCAGAAATAATTTTTTCTAAAAATGCTTTTTTACCTCCCGGTTCATTCATCAGGATGTAATCGGCAGAACCTTCATATCCGTCTTCATAAAATACAGAACAGGTAAAATTGATTTCAAGGAAAAATATTTGTTTACTGTCATTCACTCTAAAATCCATTCGCGCATAACCTACACCGTTAAATTCCCTAAAAATTTTTGTTGCAGCATCCTTTAAATGTTTTGAAAGTTCTTCGTCCTTGCAGGGAACATTGCATTCCTTATGCAGTTCTGACGTTTTGAAAGAGTAAGTTTTGAATTTCTTTCCATTCGGAAATACAAATTCTAAAGGAGTATAAACTGTGCAATCATTAGATCCGGCATTGGCGGCCACGAGCACCGTAAACTCTCTTCCGGCAATATATTCCTCTACCAGGATTTCATCATATTCTTTTAATAAGAATTTTATTTTGTCGTGAAGATTCGTTTCATTATTTACCAATGAACCATCATCAATTCCCAGGCTGTCTCCGGCTTTGGCCGGTTTTATAAAAAGAGGAAAATTTAATCCTGGGGTTATATTTTCATTCCTGTTATCTTCTGTTATTTTTATGTAAGCAGGTGTATTTACGCCACAGCAAAAAGCAACATATTTCATTAGTTCTTTGGAGGGATCATAAAGAACTGCATTTGGTCCTGTATAAGGCAGATTCAATAATTCAAGGCAGTGAATTACGTCTATAGAAGGTATAGACCAATCGAGATACCCTTCGCACAAATTCACGAACACGTCATATTTCTTCTTTTTCAATTCTCTCAATTGACGATAGACGGAGAGCTTATTTAGAAAAACATGATCGGTTTTGCATTCAGGTAGCAATGCTGACAAGTTTCTTGGCGGATCGTAATTTTTGTAATCTACATCGGATGTAGAATAATCAGGTTGCAACACACAAACTTTTAACATAAAAGCAGGATGAAGTTATTTTTCAAAATCGAAATTAAATAAGTTCCAGTTGTTTTGCTAATTTCCTTTTTGATTCGGGTTTCCTTGCCAGGGTATCGGTAATAATTTCTATAATTAAAGAGGCGAAAGAATTTCCTGAAAGTCTTAAAATAGCGCCGATAGAGGTAAAGTTTTCATCTTCGGATAATCCGCACTGCGCATTCACTTCCAATACAAACAATTTTCCGGTGCGCTTATCCATTCTAAGATCCACACGGCAATATCCTTTTCCTTTTACCGCTTTATATGCATCAAAGCTTACCTGGCAAATCTTTTGCAAAAGTGACGAATCGGGTGTTTGATAATTATAAAAATCTTCTTCATTATTCAACGGTGATTCTTCTTCATACGTTTCCCAAAGCCTGTCGAACGAAAGAAATTTTTCATGAGGTGGCAATGATGAATTGAAAACCCGTTCTACCGGAAGATATATCTTGCAGTCTCTCGGTGAAGAACTATTTCCTACAATAAGTGTTGTAAATTCAGGTCCATCAATGAAGCGTTCTGCCAACACTCCGCCATCCACGAGGTTCCATCCATGATATCCTTCCTGCAGTTTTTGAAATTGCGCAATAAGTTGGGTGTTATTTTTCACTACAGAATGAATACCTACACCGAGGCTTCCCCCGGAAATAGCAGGTTTTATAATTACAGGACTTCCTAATTCTTCAAAGAGTTCCGGGTCATTTTTATTATCATCAGTGATAATTTTCCAGGGAGCTGTGGAAATATTTTTTAAATCAAAAACTTCCTTCATCTTTATTTTCGAAGTCGTAATTCTATAAAAATATTCATCTGAACCGGTAAAACATAATCCACTTTTTTTAAGATATTTAATCACATTTACCCCCGGTGCATTGTTTATCTCATCGCCATCGCAAAGATTAATTACAATTATATTTTCAGAAGGAGATTCATCCCTTATCCTGTCAATAATCCACTTATAATTATCATTGCTAACTTGTTGCCATTTCCAGGAAATATTCAACTCGTCAAATGCCCTCGAATACTCTTCAATACTTTGAGTGAAGTCGTAATAATAATTCAGATTTTCATTATTGGTTTCTACCAAAGGCGCTAATACCCATACAAAAAGATTCTTTGGAAATGGCTTCATAATTCTTTTGGTAACATTGTTTAAAGATTAAACTATTTGAAGGTGAGAGATGTTTAATTTTTGTGAAATAAAATCGGTAAACCTGTACCGGGTCATTGTTTCGGGAGACAAAAAGGAAGCGCCCTGAATACGATGAAGACAATGATTTTCTCCGCAAAAGCAACTAAAAGGTGATTCCATATTCCATTCGGTAGCAGGATAGAAAAATGTAAACTCATCCCCTTTTGCAATATCACGAATGGCTATTAATTCAAAAGTGGTTGTGTCAAAAAAAATGTTTGGATTACACGAATGGTTCACGTATTGCAAGACATCCGGGCTTAAGATAATGTGTGTATTTTCATTTACTTGCAGCGTATATTTATTGGGCGTGGTTAAAATGTCTGTGGCTTCAAAAGTTCCGAAAATACTATCGGATTTTAGGGAGACTGCTGAATGCAACGATTTTTCTCCTGTGTTTTTGTTTTGATAAAGTGTCGCAAAACTATGGTGCGAAATTTTTATTAATTTCAGGAAAGAATGCGCCGGGTAATTCATTGAGAATATGTGTTTAAAATTGAAAAGGATTTTTTCGTTAACTAAAGTATTATATAAACAGAAGCGAATGAAAATGTCCGGGAAAAACTTATACACAAATGTGAATAGCTAAGAATTTTTGCGATTCCCCAGTATTTAAAAAAGTAAAAAAACAGTTGTGTTTTTGCTGAGTTTAAAAAATTCTTTTTCTATCCCAATAATCAAATACGTAGAATCGTACTTATTTTGAAACAAAGGATTTACTTTTAACAAAAATCCAGACCGGAAACATGTCAGAAATAAATATAAAAATCCTGGCCATTGATATTGGAGGTTCAAATATTAAAGCAACTATATTGAACGGGGAAGGGGATTATTTGCAGGAATATGAAAGAGAAAAGACGCCTTCCCCGCCTTCACCGCAAAGCTTTGTGGCATTGATAAAGGAGATGGCAAGCCGCTTTCCGGAATACGATAGAATAGCGGCGGGATTTCCGGGATACGTCAAAAATGGCGTGGTGAAAACGGCTCCTAAATTGGGAAATGATATTTGGAAGGATTATGACCTTCAGAAACAACTTACAAAAGTGTTAGGCAAACCCGCGCTGGTAATAAATGATGCCGATCTACAAGGATTGAGCTTGGCTAAGGGTAAGGGGGTAGAGATGGTGATCACCCTTGGAACAGGCTTTGGTTCTGCGATTATCAAAGATGGCTTTTTAATTCCCCATCTCGAAATGTCGCAGCATCCAATCACAAAAAACAAAAATTATAACGATTATGTTGGAGAGGCTGCGTTAGTAAAGATTGGCAAAAAAAAATGGAAGGAAAGAATGAAAAGGGTGCTTAACGTTCTTAACACAGTTTTTAATTACGATCATCTTTATATAAGTGGCGGAAACGCAGAATTGCTGGATTTTAAATTAGATGCCAACGTGACCATCGAGAATAACAGGGAAGGCATTAAAGGGGGTGCTACATTATGGAGGCAGCAAAAAGGACCTGCAAAAAAGAGAATTAAAAAGAAATCAACAAAACAGATTATAAAATGAAAGTAGGTATTGCATGCGATCACGGAGGGTTTGAACTAAAACAGTTATTACATGCTTTTTTAATTAAAAAAGGATATGATGTCAAAGATTTTGGCGCCTATAAATTAGACAATAAAGACGACTTTCCTGATTTTGTAGTGCCACTGGCAAAAGGGGTTGCGAATAATGAAGTGGAGCGTGGAATTGCTATTTGCGGAAGTGGAGTGGGGGCGGCTGTAGCTGCTAATAAAATCGCCGGAGTTCGGGCCGCGTTAATAAACGATCATTTTTCGGCTCACCAGGGCGTTGAGGATGATGCTATGAATGTAATTTGCCTTGGCGGAAGAGTTACCGCATATGCGGCTGCGGAAGAACTGCTTATGGCTTTCCTTAACGCAAAATACATAGGAGCGGAAAGGTTCGAAAGACGACTGAATAAGATAGCGCTCCTTGAAAAGAATTGTGATTGATGTGAAGACTGTTTAATTATTTTAGAGATAATTCAAAGAAATGAAAAAGCAATACAAAATTTTATTTTCAGACATCGGAGGCGTATTGCTTAAAAATGGGTGGGGGCACGAATCGAGACAGGCCGCTGCCGAAAAATTTAAGATTGATTACTCTGAAATGGATATTCTTCACGACTTCATTTTCAATGTTTGGGAAATGGGTAAAATATCGATTGATGATTACCTTGACACCGTTGTCTTTAAGGAAAAGCGAAATTTTTCAAGAAAGGATTTTAAAGAATTTATGCTGGCGCAATCAGTACAACTTCCATATACACTTCCCTGGATGATAAAATGGAAAAACAAAAATAAGAACATCAAGATTATTTCTATCAATAATGAGCCACGTGAATTGAATGAATATAGAGTCGAAAAATTCAGACTTCACCGGTTATTCGATGCATTTATTTCTTCGTGTGAAGTGGGAATGCGAAAGCCCGATCCCGGAATCTTTAACCTCGCCATAGGTATAGCACAGGCAAAGCCCGAAGAGTGCATATATTTTGACGATCGCGTTATGCTGGTAGAGGCCGCAAAGAAGGTAGGTATTCATGCGTATCACCACAAAGATTTTGAAACCACTAAAAAGTTTCTCGAAGGCTTATAGAACTATCTTCCCTTTAAATATTTAAATGTTGAACCAAAATAAGTTGCTTTTTTATAAACAGTAGACCAACATTTATCGAAGATTTTTATTTACGATTACCTCTAAGATTGGGTTGCACAGGCTGTTACAGCAAAGAGACATTTAATTAATATTTTCATTTTAATGTTTATGTCGAAATCCATGATATAACTGATGGGAGAATGGTAACAAAAATAGTTAAGGCTGTTTAATTATCTTATAAACGAAGCTTTCACTATCGTCTTCAATTCTAAGAATATACATTCCTGAAGGAAGATTACTTACATTCAAAATAGTATTTTGCGATTGAATTGTTTGGGTTTTAAATAATTTCCCTGTTACGTCATACAGTTTTAATGTTTTTCCCAGGATGCGATCCTGTTTATTAGAAGCTATTTTTATTACATTACTGAACGGATTAGGATAAACGGTTATTTTTAATTCAGTTTTTTCCGGGATGGGAAGCGGTCCAGCTTCTATTGCGTTGGAACTATCGCAAGCAGTTGAATTTAGGAAAGAATTTCTTGGACTTCCCAATGCAAATAAACTTCTCATTTCTGCTTTTTGACCTTGTGTAAACATATTCATGCAACCATCATCGGTAAAGTCCATATAGTTCATAAACATATCGCCGTTCGGGTTGATGGAGCAAGACGAAAGATGAGGAAAAACAGGGCAATAGGTATTACTCGTTTCCTGCTGAGGAGTGTCTTCGATACCATCATCGCCGCAGGAGGCATCTCCCCACAAATGCTTTAAACCAAGCCAATGGCCAATTTCATGAGTTGCTGTTCTGCCTTTATTATAGGGTGCTGCTAAATTAGCTGTCGTGCCGAAGCAACCATATTTTATTACGACTCCATCCTTTTCTGGCGGGCTCCCAGGCAAAACACCATATCCAAGTGTTCTTCCAAAAAGATTGCAGACCCAGATGTTCAGATATCGGGATGCATCCCACGCGTCATCACCGCCCTTAGAAGAATATTTCATTTGATCATCTGCAAGAAATTGGGGCTGGTTGGTGTATTTGTGAATGATGCCCGACGTTGCTCTACCCTGTGGATCTACTTTAGCGAGGCAAAATTGTATCCTTGTATCAGCCGCTACATTTTTAA
>JAHEZA010000386.1:0-560 GCA_023251335.1 Chitinophagaceae bacterium
CACTTGAGCAACGGGAAAATTCATTTTTCCATTTCACATTGTGGTGATTATGCCGCCGCGATTGTAAGTGAAGACAAGTTTGCCGGCATTGATGTGGAACTCGTAACGCCAAAAATAGAGTTAGTCAAAACCAGGTTTTTGCGGGATGATGAATTAAAACTTGCTGTATCAGCAAACGCTGAGTCGCATACAAAAGAACATCAGCTTCTAACACTTTTTTGGAGCAGCAAAGAAGCCATCTTTAAATGGTACGGCCATGGAGCGCTGAGTTTCAAAAATAACATGGGCATACGTAATGTGTTTTTAGAAAATGACGAAGGCGTTATTGATGCATATTTTAAAAACGAAACAACAGTAGAATTAAAAATTGAGTTTCGGTTTTTTAAAAATCTTTGCCTGGCGTGGGTGGTGGGGTGAACAACTGGTAGTAAACGAACAAAAAACATGAATTTCAATTCTGCGGAATAACCTTGTCATTTAAAATTATTCAGGCAATTTATTTCGCATGAAGAATGTGTTACGCCATTCTCACAATTAAGAAAATTTCATAAAAATTTTAG
>JAHEZA010000386.1:570-3632 GCA_023251335.1 Chitinophagaceae bacterium
ATATAACACTCAATGTTCCGATGCTTAGCGCCGCGATGGACACTGTTACGGAAGCCAATCTTGCAGTTGCGCTGGCAAGAGAAGGCGGTCTGGGGATTTTGCATAAAAATATGAGCATTGAAATGCAGGCGGCCCAGGTGCGAAAGGTGAAGCGAAGTGAAAGCGGCCTTATCCTGGATCCCGTTACCTTAAGATTGGAAGCTACAATTGGCGACGCATTGATATTGATGAGAGAAAATAAAATCGGCGGAATTCCAATTGTTGACAAAGTTGGAAAACTGGTGGGAATATTAACCAACCGGGATCTGAGATTTGAAGATAATATGAAGCGCAAAGTAAGCGAATTGATGACTTCCGAAAACCTGATAACAGCGCCGGAAGGAACTGACCTAAAGAAGGCGCAAACGATTTTGAGAAAATATAAAATTGAAAAATTACCGGTTGTAAATAAAAATGGAATTTTAAAAGGGCTGATTACTTACCGTGATATGTTGCAGGTTCACAATCATCCTCATGCTACGAAAGACTCGTTCGGAAGATTGCTCGTAGGTGCAGGCGTTGGTATCACTGCGGATATCCTTGATAGGGTAGATGCGTTGCAACAGGTGGGAGTAGATGTAGTTTGTCTTGACAGCGCTCACGGGCATACAAAACCCGTCATAGACGCCTTGAAAAAAATAAAAAAGCAATTTAAGAATTTAGATGTTATTGCGGGAAATGTGGCTACTGGTAGCGGTGCAAAAGCATTGGCAGATGCAGGCGCCGATGCAATAAAAGTAGGAATCGGACCGGGATCTATATGTACTACAAGAATCGTCGCTGGCGCAGGTGTTCCACAAATAACCGCGTTACTTGAAGTTTCTTCGGCATTGAAGAATAAAAACATAGGAATTATTGCTGATGGCGGCATACGCTATACAGGTGATATGGTGAAAGCGCTGGCTTCCGGAGCAGACTGTGTGATGATGGGCGGCGTTTTTGCAGGCACCGAAGAAAGCCCCGGAGAAACCATTATTTATGAAGGAAGAAAATTTAAACAATACAGGGGCATGGGATCGTTAGGTGCGATGGCACAAGGAAGCAGCGACCGTTATTTCCAGGGAGAAGCCGAATCAAAAAAATATGTTCCTGAAGGTATCGAAGGTCGTATTGCTTACAAAGGGTATTTGCATGAAGTAGTTCACCAGTTCACAGGCGGTTTGAAAGCGGGCATGGGCTATTGCGGGGCCAAAGATATTGCTGCTTTGCAGAAAGCGACTTTTATAAAAATTACCAACGCGGGAATGACTGAAAGCCATCCGCATGATGTAGAAATTACAAGGGAAGCGCCAAACTATAGCAGGTAATGGAACTCACGGTAATGCACGAACCTTGTGAGGATACTTCATCTATTTTTAGAAAATAGAAGTCCCCATTATTTGTTTGTTCACTGTTGCTCTTTCCAGACAATTTACCAGGAAAAAAATTCGTCTACAAAATATTTTCTAATTCCTTTTTTACCATTCTCAAATTGATAACGATCGTTATCACAAAGAGAATTGCAGCAGTAACCCATACACTCCAGTCTAAAAACCACGAGAGTTTTTCTGCCTTCACAAAAGACAACTGCATAAATAGAAGGTGCAGCATTTGTGTCAATATCAATGACAGAACAACAATACTTAAATAAACCGGTAGCCATGTTTTAGCAACACTGTTTGCGAGCCATTTTGGCGAATAGCCTAACGTGAGTAACAAACGAAGATTGTCTTTGCTTTTTGCAATCATAAGCTGCAGATAAAACGAAAACAACATCAATGCGAGAACGATTACCAAAATGCCGAAAATGCCTAACGCACTTACAATATTTTGTAAAATACTTTTGATACGGCTGAATTTTACTTTGTCTTTATTAAGGTGATAATCTTGTTGATCCAGGTAAGAAATAAGTTGAGGATTGTTGGCATCTTTTGTTTTGATATAGACCCTGGAAGCATGAACTGCCGTGTCATTCATGAAATGAAGATTGCCCCAATTCATAAATGATTCCGGTACCAGCACAGAATTAATGCGATCGCTTAAGGCTACAATATTTCCCCGAAAATTCTGCGTTCCATTAGGCCCCGAGCATTCTAAAATAATATTAATAGATGAAACGGTTTTTGCAGAAAGTTGCGGCAAACCTTGCGCCGGTGCAAATACATTATACATCTCCAGGAAGTCAGAAGAAAAGATAACAGGAACGGTTATTTGTCCGGGCTGCCATGTAAATGTAGGTGGCACGGTATCTATAAAATTATTGTCAATACTTTCTAAAAAAAGGTCTGTGCTGAAAGGAATAATATCACCGGCCGTGGCACGCACCCTGAATTTATTTGAGATTAAAGGCGCTACATCTGTAATATCAGGTTGCTTTTTTAAGTTAGATATATCTGCAATGGTAAAACTATTATCCTTCCCCATGTTGTCATTGGTGATTGTTTTTGAGATAGAAATAAAATCATAACCACCACTTTTGCGTGGGTTATTTTCCTGCAATAACTGACGAATGTTCACAAACATTTGCATCGAAACAAGCAAGAGCAATACACCGATTCCCAACCCGAAATATCCAAGCCATTTTGAAAAACGATTTTTTCCGGCGGTGAGTAGCGGCTGTATGTTTTTATAAGATAATGGCATCTTTCTTTTCTAAAACAAAAAGTGAATTATTTGCCTGCCTTCCGACAGGTAAGTCTGTTTACTGAATACTTTTAAATTTTGTCATATCTAAACAAAAAATTGAAATATTTGTTTGTTTACCGGATCCTTCTGAATTTCCGGCCCGCTAAGAAAAAAATGAATTATTTGTTTGTTTACTGAATTCCGATATCTTGAATAAGATTCGCATAAATATTTTCAACTATAAATAAATTATTTTTTCATCTTTCAATAACTCCAATGGTTTCAGGTCTGCAAAAATCATGGCAGCTTCGCGTTTGCCGCATTCTTCATAAATCAGTTCCATTGCCTTTTTTCTGTTTGCTTCGTCAAGATGGCTGTAAGGTTCGTCCAGCAATAAGAAATCAAATGGTTGCATCAGT
>JAHEZA010000387.1 GCA_023251335.1 Chitinophagaceae bacterium
ATCCTTACCAAAGGGTTTTAAATTATACAGGTATAAGAGCCAGTGATGGCACTGATCCTCTATTTAATTATATTGGGATGAATGATTTTCCTTCGATGGCGGTTGATAAAAGTAACGGCGCCCACCGGGGAAGAATTTATGTAGTGATTCCAATTAAAGAAAATGGAAATGGCAAATCGGTTGTTGGGTTTACATTTTCAGATAACCAGGGAGTTACATGGACAACTCCAACGACTATAAGTATTTCAGCAGGAAGACAAAATTTTTTCCCATGGATTGCTGTGGACGATTGTACAGGAGATGTTTGGGTGGATTATTATTCATTTGATACTCCCACTGGATTTGCAACAAATACTTATGTTGCTCATTCAGTTGACGGAGGAACAACTTGGGAAAGCCAAAAAGTAAGTGATGTAAGCCACATTACGGCTCCGATAAATAATGCGATTTTTCGTGTAGGATATGCAGGTGATTACATCGGAATCACCGCTTTTGGAGGTAAAGCATATCCCATTTGGATGGATAACAGAAATGGAACATGGCAAATATATTGCTCGACTGTAACAAGCACAAGTAACCCTTATAATATTTCCGGCGATGATATTTTTTGCACCACCTCAAATTCATACACCATTTCCAATCTTCCAATCGGTGCTACAGTTCATTGGACAGCAACGCCAACCAATGTCGCATTAATTGGCTCTCCAAATTCGCCGCAAACAACTCTTGCAAAAATGAATGATGGTATTATAACACTTACCGCCGTTATAACGAATGTCTGTGCTACTACTATAACACCCTCAAAACAAGTTACTGTAGGTGTACCTACTTTCGGAATTATTGCCAACGTTCCATGCCAGCCGGGTAGGATAGTTCAGGTCAGCACCTTTACTGTTTCTCCAATATCAAACGTGCAAACCACTTATCATTGGAGAGCGGTTCAGAATGGCGTATCAACAACTATCATTGGCACCGGCCCATCTGTTTCAAAGAAGTTTGCACTGGGAGGGCCATACCAGGTATATGCCTGGGGCGCCAATACCTGTGGCTCAGGCGATGAAGCAGTTGTTAACTTTCAGGTAGTCAGTTGCCCTAACAATCCTCAGGGTTTTGATAAAATGGCTGTATGGCCTACACCGGCAAATGACAATTTGAATATCGAAGTAAATCAACTGAACGAACAATCAGCCGAAGCTGAGTATATCCAAATTGTGGAAATGATAGACAAAATGGGCAACTTACGATTAAGAAAACAGTTCGACAATAATGTGAGCAAAATCAGTTTAAATATCAGCCAGCTTCCTAACGATGTTTATACAATACGTATATTCGATGGCAAAGAATGGAGTTCGTATCAAACAATTGTTCAGCATTAAGTTTTAAAAGAGGCTTTCTCAAAAAGGGTAGCCTCTTTTTTTTAATAACAATATTCAGGTCTATTCGTAAAAAAAATTAAATAACAAAAGAGATGCAGTTAAAAGCCAAACACTAAAATTGACGAGATAAATGGAGGGCCGGACGATAGCGGTTTTTTCGATAGGAATAACGGCTATTTTTTTTGGGTGATAGTAAACAAACAAATAGGGTAGATTTTTATTTATATTAGGCCATTATAAAATAAAAAAATGGATACCCAATCCGGGTGGACTTGTATGCAAATAGGAATATTTATCTTTTGCTCATTAATTTTTTTCATTTAGCTTTGACCTTTAATGCAACTATCCACCAGACATCTTCTCGGCATTAAAGATTTACGGCTTAGCGACATTGAATTAATTCTATCGACTGCAGCTCAATTTAAAGAAGTTTTACAACGTCCCATTAAGAAAGTTCCCTCGCTAAGAGATACGACTATTGTCAATTTATTTTATGAAAATTCTACCCGGACAAGAATTTCTTTTGAGCTGGCCGAAAAAAGGCTGAGCGCCGATACACTTAATTTTTCAGCATCCGGTTCGTCCGTTTCAAAAGGGGAAACTTTGTTAGACACGGTGAACAATATCCTATCTATGAAAGTGGATATGGTGGTGATGCGGCATAGCGCTACCGGCGCACCACATTTTCTGGCAAAGCATATTCCGGTCGCCATCATCAATGCAGGAGATGGCATCAATGAACATCCCACACAGGCATTGTTAGACGCTTTTTCTATAAAAGAAAGGCTGGGCAAATTAGAAGGAAAGAAAATCGTTTTGGTGGGCGACATTATGCATTCGCGGGTAGCGCTTAGTAATATTTATTTATTGAAGAAAGCTGGCGCCGAAGTAATGGTAGCCGGGCCTCCTACTTTAATCCCAAAATATATAAAAGAAGCGTTTGATATCCGGGTAGAATATAATCTCGCAAAAGCATTACAATGGTGTGATGTGGCCAATATTCTACGCATACAGTTAGAGCGCCAAAATCAGGTACTTTTTTCTTCGTTGCGCGAATACAACCTGGCGTATGGTGTCAATAAAAAATTATTGGATAGCCTGAATAAAGAAATAATAATTCTACATCCCGGGCCCATCAACAGAGGAGTGGAAATAGACAGCGATGTGGCAGATTCCAAACAATCTATTATTTTGCAGCAGGTAGAAAATGGCGTGGCCGTAAGAATGGCTGTGTTATATTTACTGAGCAATAAGCAAAACTTTGCCTGATAGAATTGCGAACTTTTTTATCAAACCAACTCAATACTTTTTATGCAACGAATATGTTTGTTTCCCGGAACCTTTGATCCCGTTACACTTGGCCATACGGATATTATTGACAGGGCGTTGCCGTTGTTTGATAAATTGTATGTTGGTTTGGGAAGAAACAGCAGCAAGCTTCCCATGTTTTCAGAAGAACAGCGATTGGCATGGCTCAAAGAAATTTATAAAGATGAGCCTAAAATCGGGGTATTGGCTTATGATGGACTGACCGTGGAATGCTGTAAACAAGTAGGGGCTGATTTTATATTGAGAGGTATCCGATACGTGAACGATTTTGAATATGAAAAAGCCATTGCAGATATGAACCGCAGCTTAAAAAATAATGTAGAAACAATTTTTTTAACCACACTTCCCAAATACACTTCTATAGCCAGCACCCTGATAAGGGATGTAATACTGAATAAGGGAGATGTGTCTCAATTTTTACCCGATGCGGTAAAGAAAACAATTTATTAATTATGTCAATCTGGTTTCAAAAAAATATCGACCTGGATGGTTTAGCTGATATCGGCAAAAACACCATGACCGAATTCCTTCATTTGAAGTGGGAAGCGATCGGCGATGATTTCTTAAAATTATCAATGGAGATAAGTGATAAAACGCGTCAGCCTTATGGCTTCCTTCACGGCGGAGCGTCGTGTGTAATGGCTGAAACTGTTGGCAGCGTGGCTTCCGCGCTTGTTATTGACCGGGATAACTATTACTGCGTCGGTCTTGAAATAAATGCCAATCATTTAAGAAGCGTGAGCGAAGGAAAGGTAACAGCCGTGGCAAAGCCTTTGCATTTGGGAAGATCCACGCACGTTTGGGATATTAAAATTTTTGATGAAAAAGAAAAACTCTTTTGTGTAAGCCGGTTGACGGTAGCTGTTTTGCCAATAAAGAAAGCGTAAAATAATTTTGAATAATAGTTCCTGGTCCTGCATACC
>JAHEZA010000038.1:0-6697 GCA_023251335.1 Chitinophagaceae bacterium
ATCGCAACGAGCCCAATAATCAAAGCAATAGTAGTAACCACTTCGAAATATACAATGGATTTCCAGCCCATCCTCCCTACCTGTTTCAGGTCTGAATGACCCGCGATACCCACCACTAACGTTGAAAAAAGAATCGGCGCAATGATCGTTTTCACCAGTCGCAAAAATATCTGGCTTAATACTTTTAAATCTTTTGCCACTTCCGGAAAGTCCACGCCTATCTCCACACCAATTACCATTGCAACGAGTATCCAGGTAGTCAGTGAGCGCTTATAGATGGCGAACAATACCAATGAACCAATAAATATCCATCGAAGTATTCTCAAAAATAAAGGAGAAATACTATTGAAATTGTAGATATCTATAAAATGAAACAGAGCAGTAACGGTAAGTACTATAAAAACAAGTAGAATACTTTTTCTTTTATTCATAAATACTGTTGTGTAGTGATTGTTCAAATCTAAGGAATTGAAAATAAATACCAGCGATTAAAGAAAGTATTCTTCACTAATCTTAAAACAAAAAGACGGCGTCAAGGCCGTCTTTTTTATGAAAATAAGATTTTGAAATTAGCTTCTTCTGTTGCCGAACATGCGAAGCAGGAACAAGAAGATATTGATGAAATCAAGATACAAAGTTAAAGCGCCCAGGATGGACATTTTCTTTACATCACCTGCGGCTACTCCCTCGCCATTGTATTCAATCCCTTCTCCAATTCTTTTTAGTTTCTGAACATCATAGGCGGTTAAAGCAGTAAAAACCATTACGCCGATAATGCTGATAATGTAATCTAACTGGCTGCTGTGTAAAAAATAATTGATGACCATAGCCACCAATACGCCAATAACACCCATCATTAGGATCCGGCCAAATTTGGTAAGATCCTTATCAGTAGTGTATCCCATCACCGCCATGATTCCAAACATAGCCGAAGCGGAAAGAAAGCAACCCAACACTGAACCCGCAGTAAAAGCCATTAAGATAAAGCTAAAGCTTATGCCGTTAATAATAGCATATGCCATAAATAATGCCATCAAGGCGGTGGAAGAAAGCCTTTGGTAAGCAAAAGACATAATCAGTACAAATCCAAGCGGTGCAAATAACGTTATTTTTCCAAGACCTGTCAATCCACCTGTCGGAACTACAAGGTAGGCCATCAACTGATCGTTTACTGAAAATTGCCATGCGAATACCGCTGATACACCCAGCGCTACAAACATCAGTAGAAATACGTTGGCAATAAATGAGCGTGTACGTGTTTGCTCGCCTGTAGGTACATAAGTTATATTACTAAAATTAGATTTATTGTTAGTTAATTCCATGTTTTAATTTTTTTTGTAAAAATATATAATGTTTCAAATAAATGAAGAATAAACAAAAAGAAATAAGAGAAATTTAAGAATGAGCTGTCAGTGAGCAGCTACAAGTGATCAGTAACAAGTGATTAGCGTCACAACAGTAAACGAACAAATGGGAGGAATTTCAATTTTGGAAGCCAACAACTGATCTCTGATAAACTAATACCAGTAACTGAAAACTAACCTTCCGCTTCAAACCAAATCTTTTTTTCATTATTCCAGTCTCCATTATAATTAATTGTAATTTCCTCTCCGGTTACTATATCTCTCACGGTTTTTACGTGAATACTCTCCTCCTCAAAATCCATAAAATACTCGCAATTACTTTGATAGCTGTGGTTGTAAAGTGGAATAAATCCCAACGCCATACAGCATTCATCTTTATCTTCACCCCATTCAAAAATATAATCATGCAGGAGCGTTTTATCCAGCAAAATTCTATCATGGGCGCTCAGCACGATTACAGGTGATTCTTCAATTATGGTATCCGCAGGAATATTCTTGCTTGTAAAAATACCCCTGCCCTTTCCTTCCGTTTTTTTTATGAATAAAGATTCGTTGATCATGCAACTTCCAATTAGCTTATTAAATAAAGTTAAATTATTTTTGCGCCCTTATCTGAAAAGTAAGATTCATGACCGAAGAAGAAATTTCAGTTCAGGAACAGTACGAAGATATTTTGAAAAAGGGCGACGGGTCCATCAGCGAATTTTTGAATGAACAAAACATCAGTGATGTTGCTGAACTAATTTATGAAAATGAAGAAAAGGAGATAGAAATTTTCCTTCACCTCGCCATGCACAGGGCTTTGGCGCTTTTCAGAATATTGGAACATCCTACCCAAAAAAGAATTATAAAAAATCTCCCTCCGATCAAAAGCGCCCAGATACTGAATGAAATGGAGCCTGATGACAGAACCTCTTTCTTTGAAGATCTTCCTAACGAAGTAGTAAGAGAACTTATAAAAACACTCGTTCCTGAAGAAAGAAAAATTACCCTTTCACTTCTCGGATACCCGGAGAACAGCGTCGGCCGATTAATGACGCCGGATTATATTTATGTACATGAATACAACACGGTAGAAGAAGTATTGAATATTATCAGAAGCGTTGGAAAAAATACCGAAACCATCGATGTGGTTTATGTGATCAATGATCATGGCGAATTGCTGGATGATCTCAGGATCAGGGAATTTATACTGGCTTCGCCGGACACCAGGGTGAATGAACTAATGGATGGAAGATTTATCGAATTAAATGCACGTGACGACCAGGAAACCGCAAGTGAAGTTTTTAAGATGAATAATCGTGTAGCCCTTCCCGTTGTGGATGATTATAATGTGTTGCTCGGTATCGTCACCATTGATGATGTGTTGTGGGTAGCCGCTGAAGAATTCAGTGAAGACATTCAAAAGATTGGTGGCGCAGAAGCTTTGGACATGCCTTACCTGGAAACACCAATTTTTACACTTGTCAAAAAAAGAGTAGGATGGCTTATTATTCTTTTTTTGGGAGAAATGCTTACAGCTACCGCGATGGCATTTTACAATGATGAAATGGCCAAAGTAATCATTCTTACTAATTTTATTCCACTGATCATCAGCACGGGCGGTAACAGCGGCACGCAGGCATCCACCTTGATTATCCAGGCAATGGCTTTGGGAGAAGTGAGTTTAAAAGACTGGTGGCGGGTAATGCGGCGCGAAATAACCTCGGGATTAATGCTCGGCATTTTGCTCGGAATCGTTGGTTTTTTTAGAATCGCCATCTGGAGCTTTTTGATGCACCAGCATATCATTACTGCTTACAGTTATGGCCCCTATTGGATTTTAATCGGATTTACGGTTTGTTTTTCCCTGGTCGGTGTTGTCCTTTGGTCATCGCTCATTGGTAGTATGCTTCCTTTACTTTTAAAAAGATTAGGTGCAGATCCGGCTTCTTCTTCCGCGCCTTTTGTAGCTACACTCGTGGATGTTACAGGACTTGTTATCTTTTTTAATGTAGCATTGCTGATGTTGAGAGGGACGCTGCTGTAATTAGTTGATTAGCAAATCAGCTAATTTTACCTACTAAAAATTACCATTCACCGAAAACCATATTTCTGAAAAAATATTTCAGTTTACTTTTACTCCTTAAAAATTTACAGAATCAAATTCTGCGCGCATTATTTTTCTTGTTGAAATAACAGACTGATGAAGACCAACGAAAAAAAACAAAAAGAGCCAAAGCCCAATATCTTCAAAGTATTGAAACCCTATTCGGGTATGATTAGTGCGCTTTTGTTTTTTGCATTGCTGAGTAACGGGTTAAATCTTGCAATTCCTAAAATTATCCAGTTCGGTATTGATGATTATAGTAAAGGCACTTTCGACATGCAGAAGATCATCACATGGTTTGCAATAGCCGCTGTGTTAATTTTTATTTTCGGTTATGCACAGACGATTTTGCAAACATATGCCTCGGAAAGAGTGGCGCGGGATATGCGAGAGAAACTTGCCTCCAAAATTTCGCAACAGGATTATGTTTATATACAGGATGCCACGCCGGGAAAATTGCTGACCAACCTGACCTCTGATGTGGACGCAATTAAAATTTTCGTGTCCCAGGCAGTAGTTACCATCGTATCTTCTTTAGTGCTGATCATCGGAGCAAGTATTTTGTTATTGAATATCAACTGGAGATTAGGTTTACTTGTTTTATTGATAATTCCAATTATTGCAACCACCTTTTTCCTGGTTTTTAAAAAAGTAAAAACCTTATTTAGAAAAACGCAGGAAGTTATAGATTGGCTGAATAAAGTGATTAATGAAAGTATTCTCGGCGCGGCGCTGATAAGGGTACTGAACGCCCAATTTACAGAATACAATAAATTTATGGATGCCAGCGGCGAAGCAAAAAATCTTGGCCTTGCTATCCTTCGTTTATTCGCAACGCTTATTCCGATCATTGTATTGACTGCTAACCTTGCAAGGCTTGCCGTACTTGGTATTGGCGGCCATTTTGTAATAAACAGCAGTATGACGTTAGGCGAGTTCGCAGCCTTCAACAGCTATATCGCCATCTTGATTTTTCCCATTATTATCATTGGTTTTATGAGCAATGTGATCGCGCGCGCTTCTGCTTCTTATGGCCGCATTCACCGCACACTTGAAGCATCCGATTTCGTTGACAAAGGAACAGTAAACAAACAATTAACGGGAAATATTAATCTTGAAAACATAACGGTGAAATATGGCGAAAATCCAGCATTAAAAAACATTTCATTTTCGATTGAAGGAGGAACAAGAGCGGCCATCATAGGGCCTACCGCAGCGGGAAAAACGCAGATACTCTATTTATTAACAACCCTTATAAAACCGAATGAAGGACAGATATTTTATGATGATATCAATATCAACGACTATAGCAGGGATTCTCTGTTAAGCCAGGTTGGCCTTGTCTTCCAGGATAGTATTATTTTTAATTTGACACTTCGTGAAAACATTGCGTTTAATACAGACGTGACAGAAGAAGCGCTACAAAAAGCGATAGAAACATCGGAGTTGCACGATTTCATCAACTCTCTTCCGGAAGGATTAGAGACCATAGTTTCAGAACGTGGCTCCAGTCTTTCGGGTGGTCAAAAACAACGCATCATGCTGGCGCGCGCCTTAGCAATCAATCCCAGGATTTTGTTGCTTGATGATTTTACAGCAAGGGTAGATGCGTTAACTGAAGAAAAAATTTCAAAGAATGTAAAAGAAAATTATCCACATATTACACTTATTTCTGTAACCCAAAAAATTGATCCCGTAAAAGATTACGACCAAATAATCGTACTAATGGAAGGAGAGCTAATCGCAAAAGGGAAACATGATTTTCTGATGCAAAATTCTCCGGAATATGTTCAGATCTACCGGTCGCAAAAAAGCACCGTTGATTTGACGGCGACTGTATGATTGGTTCTAAAAATGATCGTAAGCAAACAGATAAATTCGGATAATTCTTATTTTTCGCCTTCGTTAAACTAAACCTTAGCTACTAAAGTAAACCTTGTATTCTCCTCTTTCAAAAGAATAAAACTGCTTTCTTTCCAGGCTTATTTTTTCTTTACTAAATAAATCTGTATAATTTCCTGCCGCGGCCGGATGATTGAATCCGAAATCTATTTTCTGTTTTCCAAAATTTAATAATACCAATACTTTATCTTCTTCTTTACGACATAAAAAAGCCAGCAAATCTTCATTGCTTGTATTCAAGATCAAGACGGACGCACCATCCTGCATCGCTTTATTATTTTTTCTGAAATTTAAAAGAGTCTTATAAAAATCATGCAATGCCACATTTCCATTCCACTCTATTTCATCTTTTTCAAAAAACGCAAGCCGCTTTTTATTGGGCAGTTCCTGGCCTGAGTAAATCAACGGAATGCCGGGCCACGTACAGGTGAATACAGCAACGGCCTGTGCCGCTTCACCATATTTTTCATATTCGGTCCCATAGTAAGTATTTTCATCGTGGTTAGAGGTAAACAATAATTTCCTGGCTCCTGCAGGATACTTTCCATAAGTATTCAGTATCTCTTTTATTTGGAGAAGTTTAATTTCACCGGTCGAAAAATATTTATCAATTGCACGCATAGCTTCCCATCCGTAAGTGAGGTCAAATACTTCATGATATTCAAACACCTCACATTCGGCCAGCCACAGCAATGGCTTCAATGTATCACATTCAGCTCTTGCTTCAAGCCAGAAATCCAGTGGCACTGTTCTCGCCATATCACACCTGAAGCCGTCTATGTCGAATTTGCTGATCCAGTGTTTCATACTGGTTATCATCTCTTTTCTCATTTCCGGAATAGTGTAGTTGAGATCTATTACGTCAATCCATCCATGAAGGCCGGTGAAATTTCCGGCGGTATCCCTATGGTAAAATTGGGGATATTTGCTCGTCCACTGATGATCGTATCCGGTATGATTGGCTACCCAATCAATAATCACCTTCAATCCTAGCTCATGTGATTTCGCGATGAATTTTTCAAAATCGGCATGCGTTCCGTAAAGCGGATCAATATCAACATAAGAACTAGCCGCATAATAGCTGCCATAACTACCTTGACGCTTTGCAATGCTTATTGGAGTAATGGGCATCAACCATAAAACGGAAATTCCCATTTCTTTTAGGCGCGGCAAATGTTCTACAAATGCATTAATAGTTCCTGCTTTAGTATATTGGCGGACGTTTACTTCATAAATATTTGAACCGTTGCCCCACGGCACAATTGGAAATGCAACACTCATATTTTATCCTCATTTTTTTAAAAATATATTTACGCAATAAGGTTTTTCCCGGTAAAAATTC
>JAHEZA010000038.1:6707-11427 GCA_023251335.1 Chitinophagaceae bacterium
AAATTTCCTCTTTAAAATTATTTATTCGTATTCAGGATAAAACACGCCTACCTGATCCCGTATTTCATCCGTGATTTCTAATATCATTTTACTAAGTGCATGAGGCATCAGTCCGCTTTCCGTTTTTTGCTGTGAAACACATTGAACAACTTCTTCTATTTCAAATTGAAGCCCATGGCCCTCCCATGTAAAAAATATTGTGTCTTTTTTGCCCTTATCCATTTCAATTTCTATTCCCGGCGATTTTTCAAACCAGGGATCTAATAATCTGATGACTCCGTCAGTTCCAAAAATTTCCGCGGGCCTGTTGTGCTTTATTTGTAATGAAGATTCCAGCATAGCATAGGAGCCGTCATCGTGAGATAATAGTATCGCGGATGCTTCGTCAATATTTTTTCCGGAAAGATTTCCAACAGCTTTGACCAATGAAGGCTTGCCCAGAACAAGCGTGCTCAGAAAAACACAATAGACACCGAGATCCAATAAAGATCCTCCACCTTTTTCAGGATCATAATACCGATTATCGTCATCACATGGGGCCTTAAAAGAAATGGATGCCTTCAGGCTCATAATATTTCCAATTCGTTTTTCAGAAACAAATTCAAGAAGCTTTTTGATATCAGGCAAAAATCGTATCCACATACCTTCCATTAAAAAAGTTTGATTTGTTTTGGAAAGTTGTTGAATCTCCAGGAACTGTTCACGATTAAGCACGATGGGCTTTTCGCACAAGACTGCTATTTTATTTTTAAGACATGCTTTTATTGCCTCGTAGTGTAGTGTATGGGGCGTGGCGATATAAGCAATATCCACTTTGCTTTGATGAACAAAATCATCAAGATTTAAAAATCTTTTTTTAACAGCAAATTCGCCCGCAAAATCATTCAATGATTTTTCCCGGTCAGATAAAACGGCGGTAATTTTTTGAGGCGGCGAGACCAGCTTTAAATCGTTTGCAAAATAATGCGCAATCTTTCCCGGCCCGATTATGCCCCAGTTGTACGATTTCATAAAACATTTTTTGATTAGTAATCTATAGCTTTAATCATAATGCTTTTACATTATCCGGGTCGGCGCATTTATTTATACATAGTAAAAGACACTTAGTTCAATCAGACATTGAATTAAGTGCCTTGAAATCTTCCCTTTTTTTTCTTCTACTTTGATCTACATTTTTTTATGGATTGCTTCAATAGCATCTAGATGTTTTTGAAGTGTAGGAAGCGCATTGGAAATAAAAGTCTTATAATCGTTATCAGAGATTTTATCCTGGGCTTTTTTAAAGGCATCTATATCATCTTTATGGTCTTTTACCATCATTGAAACATAATCCTTATCAAATTCTTTCCCGGTTTCCTTACTCAATTTATCTATATCCTTTTGTTGATCGTCTGAAACCGTAGCAGGAAGATCTACATTTTTCTTTGAAGCAAGATCTTTCATCTGGTCATTAATTTTTGTATGGTCATCTACCATCATCTTTCCGAAATCTTTGACTGCCTGTGTGCCGCCGTTTTTCATAGCCAGGTTACCTAATTGCACTTCCATCATGCCACCCTGGGCTGCTTCCTTTGAAAAGTCTTTTGCATCATCTCCCACCATAGCCATTTTGGATGTATCTGCAGACGAAGGCATCATCTGACTAGTATCACCACTACTTGTCATGTTTGTAGTTGTATCTGAATTCATAGTGTCCGAGCTAGAACTACCATTGCATGCAGCGAAAAAAATTGCCCCAATGATTAAAGAGGCTAAACTTAACTTTTTCATAAAATAATATTTAAGATTAATAATACCCTGAATTAATCAAAATATATTCCAACAAAATTTTAGTGTGCTTCTACAATAAAAAGCATTGACATATTGCAATTTTGTTGATTTTTTTGCCCAAACCTGAAATAAGAAATATTGGTAAGAAAATTATGTTCTTTCAAAACTAAATAGTCGGGCATCCGGATTTTCCTTCCCCAAAATTAGATCTCTATTAATTTCTGCGGCTATCTGGCTGAAGATAATTCCGTTGCCACCAAAGCCTAAACTAAAAAAACTGTTGGGAAGCGATTTATAAGGCCCAATAAATGGAAGGCCATCTTTCGTTGATCCAAAAGTTCCGGTCCATTGGTATTCTTTGTTGAACGGGATATCAGGGAATATTCTTTTAAAATCTTTTTCCAGCCCGACTGATTTCGAATTAAGAAGTTTATCCCTTTTTCGGGGATTGTAAAATTTTTCATCGCGGCCACCAATAATGATGCGCCGGTCTTTTGTAGTTCTCAGGTAGAGATATGGATCATCGGTATTCCATATAAGTACTTCGCCAGGCCATGCAAAATTATCATCATCGAAGTCCTCACTAATGATAGCATAGGTGGAATTCAGATTAACTAATTTCTTATTGATAAAATTCACTGCTTCGTAGCCCACTGCGTATATTAGTTTCTTTGCTTTTATCCTTTTTTTATTTTGCGTAGTAAGAATTACTTCATCTTTGTTGTGACGAATTTTGGTGATGGTTACACGATCAAAAACTTTGGTTCCTTTTTTTAAATTATGCTGATGGAGCGCGTGTGTAAAGGAATAGGCATCTGTTTGAGCGCCCAGTTCAGAAAGAATCGCAGCCGGTGCTTTAAATCCAAAAATATCTCCGATAGTTCTTTCGTCCAGAAGGATGACATCAAAATTATTTTCCTTTCTGATTTTATATTCTTCTTTCAGAAATGAAATATCTTTTTTATCTGCCGCATAATACAAACTCTTTTTGTATTCAAATTTATCAAATCCTATTTCCACCGCTATTTCCTTTAATTTATCAATTGCATTTGCACAAAGTTGATACGAGCGCACGGCATTTTGATAGCCTATCATTTTTTGCAACTTGCATAGTGGTGTGTCAATTTCATACTGTAACAACGAAGTGCTGCTGCAAGTACTTCCTAACCCGATACTGCGGGCATCTACCACAGCGCAATCAATTCCAGCCTCCGTTAAATAAAATGCTGATAGCGCGCCCGAAATGCCGCCGCCGAGCACGATCACTTCACTTTCCAAAGAATCTTCGAGAGTAGGATAACTATAAGGTAATCCATTTTTAATAAGCCAATAAGGAAATCCTGATTTTAAATCCACATAATTAATCGTTTAATAAATTGTTCTTGCAGAAATATACTTTTGTAAGCATCAAGCTGGCAACCACTCCTGGTTTAGAAAATTGCACTTGGTTCTAATTTATTCTGAATAAATAAAGAATGTGTAAACAGTTCTACATTTTTTCCCATCTCTGGTAATAAAAATGAAGGGTTACTGCTTACACATTCACGTTTTTCGTCAGGCACATCCTATTTATTTTCCAAAAAGTTTTGCCCCAAATATTAAAGTCAAAATAAACAAAACAAGGAAAATAAAGAATAGAACCTTAGCAATAGAAGCCGCGCCCGCAGCTAATCCGCCAAATCCAAAGATTGCTGCTATGATAGCGATAATAAAAAAGATGGCTGCCCATTTAAGCATTGTAATAAGATTTAGTTATAAATGATGTGAGAAAAATACGTGCCAAAAACAATTGTTTACAAACAATTTGAAAGAACTTTTCGAAGCCGATGCCGCAGGGGCGCATTTCAAATTTTCGCCTGGATTAAAGGTTGCCAACCTTCAGTTTTAATCTTTCAATCTAAATGAACTAATTGAAGGTTGGCAACCTTGCGAAAATTTGAAATACACCCATGCCGCAGTAAAGCCACTTATTTTATGAATTTCTGTTTTGTATTTTTTTAATCGCTTGAATATTAATAACAATCGCTGGCTATTCCTATAAGTAGCCTTTCAAATTCTAAATGTTTCCGGCAAAAAAATTGCATTACTTATGCGTACTTTACATTGACATAAAAAATTGTCGATTAAAAATGAAAATTGCTATACTATCTTCTGTAGCCTGGAGAACGCCTCCAAGGCATTATGGCCCGTGGGAACAGATAGCATCCAGTATTGCTGATGGGCTGGTGGAAAAAGAAATGGATGTTACCCTGTTCGCAACCAAAGATTCAATAACATCCGCGAAATTGGACGCTGTGATTCCCCGTGGATATGAAGACAATAAAGAGGAGGATGCTAAAGTTTTGGAATGTCTTCACATCAGTAATCTTATGGAAAAAGCAAGCTCTTTTGACATCATTCATAACCATTTTGATTTTTTGCCATTAACTTATTCGGCACTTATTTCCACACCTGTTGTTACTACGATCCACGGATTTTCCTCGCCAAAAATAATTCCTGTTTTTAAAAAATATAATAACAGTCGTAATAATTTTTATGTATCAATAAGTAATGCTGATCGAAGTCCTGAACTGAGTTACCTCACCACGGTTTATAATGGGATAGATAAGAAAGATTTTTCGTTCAATGATTCGCCGGATGATTACCTGCTATTTTTCGGAAGAATCCATGGTGACAAAGGCACACGAGAGGCAATTGACATTGCGAAAAAAGCAAAGAGAAAATTAATCATTTCGGGAATCATACAGGATCAGGAATATTTTGATCAATACGTGGCTCCCTTTTTAAGTAATGATGTTGTCTACGCCGGCGTTTCCGGACCAAAACAAAGGAATGAATTATTGGGTAATGCTTATGCGTTGCTGCATCCGATAAATTTTAATGAACCTTTTGGATTGAGCGTGGCAGAAGCAATGATGTGCGGAACCCCGGTGATAGCTTTTAATAAAGG
>JAHEZA010000388.1 GCA_023251335.1 Chitinophagaceae bacterium
GCCTTATTGCTCATGATTCTAAGGATGACTAATATAACTCCTCCCGGTGAAGTGCTCGAGGACAGTTTACTAATTTTAGGTGGTGGGGTTTGGTATATGTTGGTGGCATTATTGCTTTTCCGGATTACCCCATATCGTCCCGCGCAGCGGTCGTTAGGGGATTGTATTCATGAAACGTCAAAATATTTATTTATCAAATCTGAACTGTATGAACCTGATTCAGATATTGACGATTTATATGATAAATTATTGAAACAACAGGTATCCGTAAACGAAAAGCAAGATGCCGTAAGGGAGTTATTATTTAAAAACAGGTCTTTATTGAAAGAATCTACACGCACAGGCCGCTTGCTTGTACTGACCTTTGTAGATGTGGTTGATATTTTTGAACAGATCATGGCTTCCTGGTATGACTATTCATCACTTAGAACAAAATTTTCTCAAAGTGGAATTCTTCAGGAAATCTCGTTTGCTATAAAAAATATTGCGCACGAAATGGATGGCATTGGCGAGGCGATACAATCAAACAATACATATAAAAAGAACTTTGAACTGGCAGTTGATTTAAGAAGTCTGAAACAAAAAATTGACCAATTGCCCGACGGGCAAAACACCATGATGCTTAAAAAAATATTGGTTAATCTGCGCACTCTTGGTGAAAAAACAGATGATATTTTAAAGTATTTCCAGGAAGATATTTCTGCTAAAGGAAGTCTCAGAAGCCATAATGAATATTCAAGATTTGTAACGCATCAAAAAATTAATGGAGTTGTTTTTAGAAACAATCTGAATTTTAAGTCAGGTATTTTCAGGCATTCATTGCGGGTAATGATTGCTTGCGGCGTGGGTTATGCACTTTCCAAATTACTGATGCACGGGCATCATAGCTATTGGATATTGATGACTATTATTATTATTCTAAAACCCGCGTACAGCCTTACGAAACAAAAGAATGCTGACAGGTTATTGGGCACCGTGGCCGGAGGTATTATCGGTTTATTACTTCTCTATTTCGTAGAAGACAAAACGGTTTTATTTTTATGCATCCTGTTTTTTATGCTGGGCACTTACACTTTTAAAACGCTCAATTATATTGTAATGGTGGTTTTTCTGACGCCGTATGTTCTTATTCTTTTTCATTTTCTGGGGCTTGGCGCGCTGGATGTAGCCGGTGAAAGGCTTCTGGATACAGCGATAGGATCTGTATTAGCGTTTTTAGCAAGCTATTTTTTGTTCCCTCAGTGGGAATCTGAGAATCTTAGGGGATATATGGCTGATGTTTTAAAAGCAAATATCCAATACCTTGAGAAACTGAAAATTATTTTTTCGGGTAATAAGATTTCTTCGATTGACTACAAGTTGATGCGAAAGGAATTATTTGTCAGTACAGCTAACCTGGCCGGAGCATTGCATCGAACGCTAAGCGAACCCAAAAGCAAGCAAGGTCATGTCAGAGAAATTTATGAATTTGTTGTTTTAAATAATGTACTTTCTTCAAACATTGCCAGTCTTACGGCCGCGGCTTACAACAAAGAAAAGCGATACGCTAAACAATTTATGGTTACAGTAAATAATTCAATTACTCTGTTGAATGAAGGCCTGCAAAAATTAAGTAACAATTTTATTGATCTTAAAGAGTATCCGCCTGGCAATTCTTTTGACGATTCGCAATCGGTAAATATCCAGGTGAAAGAGCAACTTGATTTTATCTATAAAATAAGCTTCGACATAAAAAAAATAACGGGCACCATTTCCTCATGACATTTTCAACAACTTTATCCTCCGGCCCCCAAAAAACACAGTAAACAAAGCTATTTCAGGAATTCTTATTTTCTAAACGCCAAATCAGTAAACGAACCTCTCGACCGATTCGTCAAGCTTTACAATCAGCCCAATTCTCTTCCCATGAAAGGGTCGCTCTTGCTATGGTTGCCGGTTTCCACACGACCTGCATATCTTTTTCCGAATGAACCATAGCCTTTTATTTTTACAGAAATATCATACCAGTTAAAACTATTTTTTAGATTAATAATTTTAGAGTGTTGGTTTTGATTGCTTCCAAGGGAAATGGTAAGAGGTGCATTTTTGTAAGCCATGTCTTCTATGATAATGGTTTCATCGCGATCGCTATGATTAATGAATGAAACAAAGATATTTCCTGTAAACTTTTTTGATGCGTTATTTTCACATTCGAATTGTATGTCAATATCCGGATTATTTTTATCACCATTAAATTCCCTGAAAAATCCATTGGGACCGTACACTCTTAAATGATATAAATCATTTTCAAAATTTTCCAGTGGCCATTGAGCTTTTATCTTATCGCCCGCTTGTACTGCATAAGACCAGGCTTTTACATCTTCATACAATTTTTGGCCACTCTCATAATTGGATGCGTATTTTCCCGGCGCATATACATTAAATGGCGATCCGGCAGATTGAGTGCCAAACAATTCATTGCCTGCAGAAAAAATGATTTCAAATATCTTTTTATCATCACTCAATTTCCCATCTGCATCTATCTGGTAAGGCAGCGCGCAGGAATTTCTGATACCTGGTTCCTGATGCGGGAGCAAAGACGTTCCAACCAGATTCTTTCTTACTTCTTTTATTTCTTCATTACTCAACGCACGAAAATCTGTAGGCAGTTTTTTGAATTTTGCATTATATATCTCCTTTACAAAAGAGTTGTATTTTACAAATGCAGGTAATGCTGTTTTTTCGCCTGTGAAGGGCCGGAAGGCAGACGTAAGATCACCGGAAACAGCGCGCCGCCAGTCGCTTATATTGGTTTCCTTAATTTCTTTTCCTGTTTTTTTTGTTAAAAATTTTTCTAAAAATCGTAATGTAGAAGTGTGGTCAAAAACCTGTGAGTTCACCCAGCCTCCACGCGACCAGGGTGAAGCAATTACCATCGGGACTCTGTATCCCAGTCCCACAGGGCTTTCACGCGCATCATTCTTATCAAAATCTGGCTTGCTCAATTCTTCCTGCATCGTTACATATTCAGGAGACGTATCTATTCCATCCGAAACTTTTCCGCTATGCAGGTCATTTGGCTTAGGCGCAGTAAAAGGAGGAACATGATCAAAATAGCCATCGTTTTCATCATAGTTTAAAATAAAAATCGTCTTCTTCCAAACTTCCGGATTTTTGGTTAAAATATCCAAAACTTCAGAAACATACCACGCCCCAAACCACGGTGCACTCGGATGATCAGAAAAATATTGAGGCGCAACCAGCCACGAAACAGTTGGCAATTTTCCACTATTTACATCTTCTCTAAACTGGTGTAGCACATCTCCTTTAGGTATTAAAATATTCCGTTCAGTTCCATTATCGTCATAAGTTAACATTTCCGTTTTGTGATAATATGGATCGTTTACGTTGGTAGTAAAAGCATTTTTATGAAGATTTTTTTCATAGTCAGATAGCTTATCAAAATTTTCGGGACTCCATATCGCTAACTCTTTGTTATAACTTTCAAGTTGTTGCTGTTTTTGAATTAATTTCTTTTCAATTTTTTGCGCATGATTTTTTTTGACCTTTTTTAATTCTTTCTGCAATGCATTTATTTCTGCCGGTAATTCATCAACTCTTTTCTTTAAAAAATCGTAA
>JAHEZA010000389.1 GCA_023251335.1 Chitinophagaceae bacterium
GCAAATTGTAAAAACAGGAATCCAGGATATCAACTATATAGAAATTACTGACGGATTAAAAGAAGGTGATAATGTTATAACAGGCCCCTATGAGGTGGTTTCAAAATCGTTGAAGAGTGGCGATAAGGTGAAACTAGTTCCGAAGAACCAATTATTTTCAGTGAAGAAATAAGAAGGAAATTTGACAATACTATAAAATAAAAAAACCGGGAAATCCCGGTTTTTTTATTTTAGTTATTTTACTTATCGCCTATCTCAACTTATGTAAATAGTCATTATTCGCGAATTGCTTTTTCACGTCGTGAAGGTTCCTGCGTATGCTGTTATCAATCAATTTTCCTTCCATTTCAAGGATAAATCCACCGATAATTTTATCATCAACCACCGTTTCCAATTGTACATTATCATAGGAAGTAGAAGCCTTGATTTTCGAAACAAAGACATTAATAAGTTCTTTACTTACATTAGCAGCTGTAGTGAGCTTCGCTGTATGCAAGCCCCTGATTGTATTGTACTGTTGCATAAATGAGGTGATCACCCCTGGCAGGTTGGCTTCCCTGCTTTTATTGCAAAGCAGTTTCAAAAAGGTATCGGTAATATGAGAAATATTCCCTTTTGCAATCGTATTGATTACCTTATATTTTTTATCCGGATTGATAATGGGGCTGTCAAGCATTAGCACAAAGTCGCGACTCTTACCCACAATTGATTTCAAAAACAACACATCATCCTTTACCTTATCCAATTGCTTTAATTCTGTTGCAATGTCTATAAGGCTCTTTGCGTATCGCTGTGCTAAACGGGGATTATTCATTACGTATTTTTAGTTCAGTTCTACATTTTTAGTAAGCTGCTGGATGTATTTTTCCTGGTCCTCCTTATTATTCAACTCTCTGCGAAGTACTTTTTCGCTTACCTCCAGCACAAGGTTTCCAACCTGGTTTTTAAGATCGGTGATAGCTGCCATTTTTTGTTGATTGATCACGCTTTGCGCATCGGCTACTATTTTATTGGTTTCTTTACGGGCCTGCTCTTTGGCCTCCTGTAATATTTTATCACGGGTTTCTTTGGCTTCTCTCATCATCAGCGATCTTTCTTCCCGTGCTTTTGCAAGCAATGCCTCATTCTCACTTTTCATTGCGGCCATTTCCTTCCTCACATTTTCGGCCGAAAGGATAGAATCAGAAATGTTTTTTTCTCTTTCGTCCAAAGATTTCAAAATTGGCTTCCAGGCGTATTTAGCAAGAATAAAAAATACAATGCCGAAGGCAATAAGGGTCCAGAAGATCAAACCTAATTTAGGAAGTAAAAGTTCCATAGTTTTAATATTAGTTGTTATTTTTTTTCAGAAAGCTGGATACAGTAAAGCAACAAATTGCCTGTTTTTTTACTTTCTTATTTCTTATTAAAAAAATACTGCATCCTCCGCCCTGTACTTTGGATGCAGTAAAAAATTGATGCCTACACGGGTTTTAACACCGCGAGCAATCCTGCAATAACTGCAAAAAGGGCAACCCCTTCTACCAATGCAGCAGCAAGGATCATGTTAGCACGAATTTCGTTAGCTGCTTCCGGTTGGCGGGCAATTCCTTCAACTGCGCCTTTACCTATCTGGCCGATACCAATACCTGCTCCAACAGCAGCAAGACCGGCGCCGATAGCTCCACCCATGTGTGAGAATCCGGCTTCAAATAAAAAAGTCATTAGTGACATAATTCTTGGTTTTGAAATGAATAAAAAAGTTTACAAAAAAGCGTGGTCATTTTGTGGAACATCATGATCACTTCCTTCAAAGCCCTGGCCGATAAATATTGCGGTAAGAACGGTGAAAATGAATGCCTGGATGAAAGCCACTAATATTTCTATAAAGTAATCGAACACTACAAATATCACGGAGAAAGGCGAAAATCCAGCACCTGCAACTGTACTCATAGCGCCAAAAATGAAAATCAATGAAATGAAAGCCAATATAACTATATGGCCTGCTACCATGTTAGCAAACAGACGAATGATCAATGCGCCGGGCTTAATTACGAAAATGCCAAAAAGCTCTACCGGTACCAAAATAACTTTTACCAGGAAAGGCACGTCCGGGGGCCATAGAACGTGTTTCCAAAAATGACTTGTCGTACTGCAAAGAATGACAACCAATGCTATAAGTCCCAGCACAAGTGTAAATGCAATATTACCAGCAACATTGGCTGCGCCTGGTATCATCCCGAACAGCGCGTTGATCAAAATAAAGAAAAAGACGGTAAGTAGATACGGCATATATCTTTCCCATCTTGACCCCAGATTCGTTTTGCCAACATTATCTCGTATAAAAATAATAATGAGCTCCATAAAATTCTGCGCACCCGAGGGTGCAGAAACTACGCCATGCCCTTTTTTGTATTTGTTCCCGATTTTTATCATCACGATGGTAAAAAGCGCCAGCGCAATTAATGTCTGGATCACATTCCTGGTTAATGAAAAATCATACACCGTTACATCTTCATCAACAGGAACAATAGCATTTGCACCTTGCATCTTGTATCCCGCATATTCCTGGTCATGATCGTGTCCAAATCTTTTTGAGGAGAATATAGAAAGTCCTCTTTGAGGAGAATATAATATCACCGGGAGGTAAATAGAAGCATGGAAATCACCTAAAGAAAAGAAGTGAAATTCATAAGCATCCTGCACATGATTCAGAATTGCAGTAGTCGGATCAAATTTTTCCTCCTCTTTTTGACTTTCTTCATGATTTTTCTGTGAAAAAGCGCTTTGCGAAAATGACAGCAAAAAAAGGCTGAAAACCGCCACCAATAATGATTTCATGCTTTTAGAACCCATACTTCTTCTAAATTTGGCGCAAAGATAAGGAGTTTGCTTCAGGATATGAAAGAGTAACCTAGAAATTTTCCGGTAAAAAAAGAGACATTTTCAGCGCCTGACTTGAAATAGCCCGACCATCATTTTATTTAAATCGCAGCTAAGTACTGATTAAAAAAAGCCGTTTTTTATTCGTTCACTGATGATTTGTCAATCAGGTTAAAGAAATCTTTTCTGTACACACAATTTTTTTATTGATACAGTTGTTTCCTTCTTGAATATCTCAGTAACCAAATGCTATTATCCATTTTAAAAAAAAATTCCATGTTTTTAAATCTCATAATCATTTGCATCCTGTTTTTTGTGTTAGCTGCTATCTATTTCTTTCTTCCGTTCAGGATAGTAAACAAACAAAAGAGTAATAATTATTATTATAATTTTTTAAGAACTGAAGTACATTATATTCCTCTCGGCAATTCATTTGAACTGGGAAATGATAAAATACAAAAAGTGGATGTCCGCTCTGTAGAGGTGGTCGGCAGGGATTATCTTAAAGATAAAAAAAATGTTTATTACAAATACCGGGTGATAAAAAATGCTGATCCCCACTCAATAAAAATGGTATCATCCAACAACCAGGCTTTCGCGATAGACAAAAATATGATCTATTATGAGGGCCATGCTTTCCGGGATATAGATCTCAAAAACCTTCAGTTTTTGGGTGAAGGCTGTAGTTCCTTCTTGCGTGACAAAAATCATCTTTATTCCACTTTTGAGATTGATTACGTTATTG
>JAHEZA010000390.1 GCA_023251335.1 Chitinophagaceae bacterium
TCAGTTGATAAAGTTGTGTGGCAATATCAGCTTGCTCTTCAGCCATTTTATTGTAATGCTCTATCTCCTCTGTAATTTCGGCAAGATACCTCACGCGTTTGGGCGGAATTATGGAATGGTTATAACTTTCGCTTCTTACCGGCGCTTCATATTTTTCCCAATCATTACCAGTCTTTTTGTTGACTTCATCTATAATTTTATTGAACAATCCATTGCAGCCGGGATCATTAAATGTAGAAGCCACCGTTCCGATCACGGGAAGTTCATTATCCTTTGCCGTCCACAAACTATGGTTGCGCTTGTATTGCTTTCTTACATCGTGTAAAGCATCCTGTGCGCCGGCCTTATCAAATTTATTAATGCAAATTATATCCGCGTAATCAAGCATATTAATTTTCTCTAATTGCGACGCGGCACCATATTCAGGAGTCATTACATACATGCTCACATCGCAATGGTCGAGAATAGAAGCATCACTTTGCCCAACTCCTGCACTTTCCAAAATAATAAAATCATAACCCGCAGCTTTACAAATATCCAGCGCATCCTGCACATAATTACTTAGCGCTTTATCATTTTCACGGGTTGCAAGCGAGCGCATGTAAGCGCGCGGATGATGAATTGAATTCATCCGGATTCGATCACCCAATAAAGCGCCACCGGTTTTTTTTCTTGATGGATCCACAGAAATTACTGCAATAGTTTTATCAGAATAATTGCTTAAAAAACGACGGACAATTTCATCAGTGACAGATGATTTTCCTGCGCCGCCTGTGCCGGTAATTCCCAAAACGGGAGCCTGCGACTTTTCAGTTTCATGGTTTAAAATTGGCGCATCAGCACCGCTTTCTGCTTTTGTAATGGATTCAGCTACTGTTTTTATATCATGCCATTCGTCCAGGACAAATTTACCATCATGCCCATTTGATTTTGGTATTTCACTTTGTTCTTGTAGCTGGCCGCTTTTTTTTACCACATCTTCAATCATCCCTTCCAGCCCCATTTTTCTTCCATCATCAGGCGAATAAATTTTGGTAATTCCGTATGCTTCCAGTTCGGCAATTTCTTCAGGCAAAATTGTCCCTCCGCCACCTCCAAAAATTTTGATATGGTCGTAACCATTTTGATTCAAAAGGTCTTTCATGTATTTAAAAAATTCTACATGGCCGCCCTGGTAGCTGGTTACCGCTATTCCCTGCGCGTCTTCTTCAATCGCGCATTCTACTATTTCACGCACGCTCCTGTTGTGACCTAGATGAATAATTTCTGCGCCTTTACTTTGCATGATCCTACGCATAATATTTATCGCCGCGTCGTGCCCGTCAAATAATGATGCTGCGGTTACTATTCTTACCGTATGATTTTTTTTGTTGGACATACTTTTATATTACACGAATTACAAAAAATGAATTTCGGTGTTTGTAAAATTACAACTAAAGAAAGGGAAAATAAATTAAGTGATTTACCTTTTTTATTAATAGTCTTGCCTATATTTTTGAAGTAAAAAAGGGAAAACTCATTTCTGTAAAATTGTAAAGATGCCGGAACAGCAGACTCTTACTTCACTTTTTTGTAAGGATAGGAGTCCTTTATACAAAGCAAAGTTTCAAACTCAGTTTTAGGAACGTTTGCATAATCATATATTTTTCCTGTCGTAAACCAAACTCTTAAAATTTTCTTTTTTTCCTCGTAGCCCAATGCTTCAGCAGTAGAAGAACTTACATATTGTTTTTTCATTTCTATATTACTTCTTTTAAAATGCTTACAAAAAAATGTAACAATAATTATAAATCAAAAGCATCCTATTATACAGGAAAATTTTTCATTTGGAGTAAGCAATTCTAATTCCAATTTTGAGTACACGCTTTTTCAAATCATCTTGAAAGTCAATGCCGCAAACTCTTCCACACTCAACGTTTCTGCTCTTCGGTCAAAAAAATGATCTTCCAAATCTTCTTTTGCAATCAGGCTCTTTACTCCATTGCGCAGCGTTTTACGTCGCTGATTAAACGCAGTTTTTACCAACACCCAAAATGCTCTTTCACTTTTTACCGGCAAATAATTTTCGCGCGCTGTTAAGCGTATCACACCGCTTTGCACTTTTGGTTGAGGCGTAAAACATTCATTGCCTACAGAAAATAAATATTCTACATCGTAATAGTATTGAATAAGAACACTCAAAACTCCGTAAATTTTGCTTCCTTCTTTTGCCGCAGCACGTTCTGCTACTTCTTTCTGAAACATTCCGATTACTACCGGAACATATTCTTTCCACTCCAGAACTTTAAATAAAATCTGGGTAGAAATATTGTAGGGAAAATTTCCGATAACGGTAAACGGTTCATCAAAAGGACGCGCCATTTCTAAAAAACTTTTATGAATTAAATTGTCTTTTAAAGAAGGAAATTCTTCCAAAAGAAAAATTACTTTTTCATCATCAAGCTCTACCGCTTTAAAATGGATATCGGGAATTTTCACCAAATGTTTGGTAAGCGCTCCGCCGCCGGGTCCCACTTCCAATAAATTTTTAAAGGGATGCTGCATTAAAGCAGCGATAATCTTATCTACTACTTTACCATCTTTTAAAAAATGCTGGCCGAGGGATTTTTTGAGTGTGTGCATAGAGATGCAAATTAAGGATAAGTTTATAGGTTAAATTGTTTACAGGTTAATTGGTAAATTGGCTTATTAGTAAATGAGATTCCCAATTATTTGTTCGCCTGTTGCCATTTCAAATCAAAACGGTCTCAAATTAGCAGATTATCAAATTGGTACATTAAAATAAGATTCTTGATTATTTGTTTGTTTACTGTAATTTTCACATTGACTAATTTTCAAATTTTCAAATTGATTTATTCAACCAAAGGCATCGTTTTAAGAACCGTAAAATACGGAGAGACAAGTGTAATCGCTTTAGTTTTTACTGAATTATTTGGCGTGCAATCTTACCTTGTTAGTGGTGTACGTACTTCGGGGAAAAGCGGAAAGGCGCATCTCTTTCAGCCTTCTTCTCTGTTGGAAATGGAAGTTTATCATAATGATTTAAAAAATCTGCAACGGATAAAAGATATAAAATGGAGTGTGGTTTATAAAAATATCCTAAGTGATGTTATTAAAAATGGTGTAGCGCTTTTTATGGTGGAATTGCTTCAAAAAAATTTAAAACAACCCGAAACAAACGAATACCTTTTCCACTTTTGTGAAGATGCGTTGTTAGAGCTGGACGCTGCGGATGATGGAATCACGGCTAATTTCCCGCTTTATTTTTCATTGCAGCTCGCTGCTTTCCTGGGATTTCGACTGCAAAATAATTATTCTGAAAAGAAAAATATTTTCAATTTGCAGGAAGGGAATTTTTTTGAGGAAAATTTGGTTTCATTAGGGTACATAAGCCCCGAAATAAGTTATTACATATCAGAACTTTTAAAAGCCATTCATCCAAATGATCTTCGTGAAATAAAAATGAATCACAAAACCCGAAGTTCTATTTTAAAAATTATGGAAAGCTTCTATGCCTGGCATGTTCCTGATTTTGGCAGCATGAAAACATTGAACGTTTTGTCGGAGATCTTATAAGACGTCCCCCTGTCCTCCAAAGGATGGTTC
>JAHEZA010000391.1 GCA_023251335.1 Chitinophagaceae bacterium
TCTTTGGTTAATACGCTCGACCCGTCAACACATATTGCCATAGGTAAAGCAATCGAACCGCTTCGCTTCGAAGGCGTGCTGATTGTTGGTTCAGGAATGAGTTACCACAACATGCGCGGATTTATGTCGGGAAGTTCATCCGCAGCCAATGATTCAAAACTATTTGATGATTGGCTGATAGCTACAGTAGAAAAAAGCGACCCGGATAAACGCAATGAATCGCTGGTTAACTGGGAAAAAGCGCCTGGGGCAAAGAATAGCCATCCGCGCAGCGAACATCTGGTTCCGCTGTTCGTGGCAGCCGGTGCAGCCGGAAACGATGCAGGAACAAGAGATTATGTGGGAACAATAATGGGAGTTAATGTTTCGGGCTATAAATTCGGATAACCCAATGGTATTAATATTAAAAAACAAAAAGCATGAAATCAGTAGTAACAATCTATTCCGACAATATTTGTCCGTTTTGCACTATCGGAGCCAAACGTTTAAGAATATTGCAAAACGAATTGGATTTTGATGTGCATTGGCGCCCTTTTGAAATACACCCCGATACGCCAAAAGAAGGTAAGTTGACAGCTGAATATTTTAAGAACCACGATGCGGGGCAAATGAAGCAATACATTGAAAATTTCGGGAAAGATGTTGGAATGAAATTAAATGGCAAATTACTGGCAAACTCAAAGCTAAGCCTTGCAGCCAACAACTTTGCCAGAGAGAAAGGCAAATTCCCTGAATTTCATGAAGCCGTGTTCAAAGCAAATTTTGAGGACGGCAAAAATATTGGCGAAATCACTGTTTTATTGGATCTTGCTGAAGGAGTAGAAATAGATACTCAGGAGTTGAAAACATACCTTGAAGACGAAGCCAACCTGAAAAAGGTGGACGAAAGTTCAAAAGAAGCACAAATGCTGGGAATTACTGGTGTACCAACTTTTATCTTAAACAATAAAGTACTGGTTGGGGCCCAGCCCATTGAAGTAATTCGGGAATTCATTCAGAATAATAGTTGACAATTTAGAAACACTTTAAAATTTACATAGATGAAAATTTTAATAACAGGTTCAACCGGACACTTAGGAGGTGCAACCATTGATTTTTTAATCAAAAAAATTCCAGCAAATAGTATGGCGGCTTTGGCCCGCAACAGCGAAAAGGCAAAAACCTTAGCAGAAAAAGGGGTTGATGTACGAATTGGCAATTACGATGACTACCAATCCCTGGTAAAAGCTTTTCAGGGAATTGATAAACTTTTGCTTATTTCAGCCAGTGAGCTAATCAACCGTTCAGCGCAGCATATCAACGCCATTAATGCCGCTAAAGAAGCCGGTGTGAAGCACATTGTTTATACCAGTTTTATCCGCCAGAAAGACGATCCAAATTCTGCATTGTGGTTTATTGCCAAAGACCATGTGGAAACAGAAAAACATTTAGTACAGACAGGGATTCCTTATACGTTGTTTAAAAATGGTTTTTACATGGATATGATTTCCGATTTTATCGGGCCAAACGTGTTGGAAACCCAAACCATTTTTCTGCCTGCCGGCGAAGGAAAAGTAAACTTTGCCCTGCGCAATGAAATAGCAGAAGCTCTTGCTAATGTGCTTACAACCGAAGGGCACGGAAATAAATCGTACAATATTGGCGGTGAAACAACGGTATCGTTTGAAAAAATAGCAGGTTATCTTACTGAAATTTCAGGAAAGAAAATTAGCTATATCTCGCCCGATGTGGAAACTTATAAGCAGGAATTATCAAAAAATAATATGCCTGAACAGGCAGTTAATATGGTTGCCGCTTTTGCAGTTGCCTTTAGCGAAAATGCAATGGATGTTCCAAGTAAAGATCTTAATAATTTATTAGGACGAAATGCAACCGATGTTAAAACCTTCCTATCAGAAACTTTCAAAAAATAGTTATAAACCATTAAATTTTAAAATGATGAGTACTACAAAAATTTCAAAAACAAGGGAAATTGTGGCATGGGTAATTGCAGGACTATTAACTGCACTATATTTGTACAGCGCTAGTGGAAAATTGTTCCTTCACCCCGAACAGATGGAACAGATGAAATTGGGCGATTGGCGAATCATCATCGCATTAGGAGAAATTGGTTCAGCTTTGTTGTTCCTTTTTCCTAAAACCAATAAATTTGGCACCTTATTACTTAGCGCTTACATGGGGGGAGCCATTATTCTTCATATGACTGGAGCAATAAGTATTATGATGCCAAGTGTAGTGTTAATATTGGTATGGGTGGTCGCATTTTTACGCAATCCCAACTTTTATAATTTCAAATAATATGTCTGTTGAAGATGAAATAAAGGGATGGTTTCGGAACGAATTCCATAAAGGATTGATAAATCTCATTTACACTTCGAAACAACTGAGTTATGAATTTGTACAATCGTTAAAAAGGCATAGTATTACTGAACAACAATACAATGTGTTACGCATTTTGCATGGGTTTCGGTCCGAAGCGCCTCTTTCAATTGGTTTTATAAAAGAACGAATGCTTGACAAAGATTCGGATGTTAGCCGTATTGTTGACCGTCTTTTTGAAAAAGGATTAGTGAGCAGAAAGGAAAACGCACAGGATCGCCGACAAAAATCGGTGGAAATTACCGAAGTCGGATCTACCCTACTTGATCGGGTGTATAACTGCGAAACAGAATCAGATACCTTACTCAATAATTTAACGGAAGACGAGGTAAAAGAATTGAATCGACTTTTAGACAAAATCAGAGTTACTAAAAAGTAGACGATAAGTTTACGTGGTAACATGATTAAATGTGATAAATAGTCGGTTATTCTCTTTCTGCGACATTTAGTTAAAGCACCCAAATCTTTAGAATGATTGTTCCATTTTCATTATCATTTTTATACTTTTGTCAATAATTCACCTGCAAGTAAGAATTTTTTAACAAAATATAAAAACTTAACAAAATGAAACTGAATTCACCATTTGTAATTACAATTAGCCGACAATTAGGAAGTGGGGGAGCATATATCGGGCAGCAGTTGGCCCAAAAACTAAATATTTTTTATGCCGACCGGAAAATCATCAACGAAGCCGCCAAACAGCTTTCGGTATTAGAAGAGGATTTGGAATCCCTTGAAGAAAGAAAAAGATCATTTTGGCAATCATTTTTAGATTCTTTTACATTTGGAGCACCTGAAGTTTATCTACTGCCACAATCTGTTACCCCAACAGACGATGAATTGTACACCACTGAAAAAGAAATAATAGAACGTATAGCAAACGAACGTTCGTCAGTTATTATTGGACGATGCAGCGCACATATTCTTTGCAAGCATCCAAACCACTTCAATATATTCTTGCACGCTGATCTTTCTTTCCGTATAGAACGTATTCGGGAATTGTATAATGTATCAGAAAAAGTTGCTCTTAAAATGATTACCCAGAGTGATCAGGACAGAGCACTCTATAATTACACCTATTCAGGACAAGAATGGACCGACTTAAGACGATATGATCTCTGTATGGATACTGGCAAAGTAGGTCTTGAGAAAAGTTTAGAGTTAATTATGAAACACCTGGAATAAATTTGCTCTTTCGGGAAATAAGTGATTACAA
>JAHEZA010000392.1 GCA_023251335.1 Chitinophagaceae bacterium
TGACCACTTAATTAACAACCCATGCAAAAAATAAAAGACATCATACAATCATCAATTGATGTAAAAACAAAAATCCTCAGCGATGAGAAATTGCTGCAAACGCTCAATGATTGCGTAGCAGTGATGGTGAAAGCATTCGAAAACGGAAACAAAGTGTTGTTTTGTGGTAATGGCGGAAGTGCGTCTGATGCACAACATTTGGCTGCAGAATTCAGTGGCCGATTTTATACCGATCGCGATGCGCTACCTGCAGAAGCGTTGCACTGCAATACTTCTTATCTTACTGCAGTGGCAAACGATTACAGCTATGATGTAATTTATTCGAGATTAATAAAAGGAATCGGAAAACCGGGTGATGTATTGGTCGGATTAAGCACCTCAGGCAATAGTAAAAATATTGTGAGCGCTTTTGAAACCGCCCGCGAAAAGGGAATGATTACCATTGGGTTCACCGGTTCAACTGGAGGAAAATTAAAAGCCCTCTCCGACCATTTAATAAATATTCCGTCAGATGATACACCGAGAATACAGGAAAGCCATATTACTGTCGGACACATTATTTGCCAGTTTGTAGAAGAAATTTATTTCGCCGAAACTCATGATTAAAGATGCGGCTATTCTGGCGCAAGATTACAGTTTATTGGTTTATTAGTTTATTGGTTTATTATGAAGTTCATGCAAAAGCATTCAACACTATTCGACAATAATTTGAAAAACATCAATCTTAAAAATATCAATTCTTCCTGGACGCTCTTCATTGATCGCGATGGCGTAGTAAACGAAGAAAAAACAGATGATTATATTTATGCCTGGAATGAATTCCGGTTTTATGAAGGTGTAAAAGAAGCGTTCCGGATTTTCCATAAAAAATTCGGAGTAATTGTAATGGTGACGAATCAGCGCGGCGTAGCAAAAGGGTTAATGAAATTAAAAGATCTTAATTCGATCCATCGGAATATGGTAGCAGAAATTGAAAAGACAGGAGGAAGAATTGATAAAATTTACACATGTACAGATATGGAAAGTCCCTTGCGAAAACCTAATACAGGTATGGGTTTGCAGGCACTGAAAGATTTCAAAGCTATCAATCTTTCCAAAAGTATTATGGTAGGAAATACGCTGAGCGATATGAAATTTGGCAGGAATCTCGGTGTCAAGACAAATGTATTTTTGCCGACTACCAGGAAAGAAGTGGACATAAACGATCCAACTATTGACCTGGTTTTTCCCGATTTAATTTCATTCGCACAAGCATTATAACTTAGTTAAAACTTACGGGGTTAGCAATAAAATAACTTAATAAAAGTTTTCTTTGTTGAAATTTTTTTAATGAATAAAATCATTTTTTTCTTAGCTGTTTTTTTATTTGCAACCTATATTGGGAAGGCGCAGCGCCTGACTTCTCCAGAAAGGAAAGCGATCGCGCAAAAAGAGGATTCTTTAGTTCCCATTGCAAATATGATCATCCAGGGAAGAAATGTAGAAGAGCGTTTTGCTGCCGATAGCCAATTCACAAGATTATTTGTACGGGCGCTACAAACAAAAAATTCATTTTTTTATCCATTTGATTCTTTGCAATCCATTGCCCAGGTAATTCCTCCGGATAGCAGTTTCAAAATATTTACCTGGCAATTAGTCGTTAACGGAGAAATTATACGCCAGCATGGTGCGATACAAATGAGAACTTCAGACGGATCTCTAAAACTTTTCCCTTTAATAGATAAGTCGGACCAGATCGAAAACCTCGACGATACCGCCACCAGCAATCTTGCGTGGATAGGCGCTTTGTATTATAAGATCATTGAGGAAAAAGCTTTCGGAAAAAAATATTACACCCTGCTTGGTTTTGATGACAACAACCTCAGCAGTGATAGAAAAATTATCGAAATACTCACCTTTAAAGATGGTCAGCCTGTTTTTGGCGGATCGTTTTTTAGTTTCGCCAACAGTAGTTTGCATCCAAAACCAATTGCGCGCTACATAATGGAATACAAAAAAAATGCTGCTCCACGGCTTACGTATGATAAAGACCTGGGTATTATACTCTACGAACATCTAATTTCAGAAACAGGTGAACCCAAAAAGAAATATACTTATATACCTGACGGAGATTATGAAGGATTAAAATGGACAGATGGGAAATGGGTTCATATAGAAAAAGTATTTAACCAGGTAACCCCTGAAGGGCAGGAGCCCCTACCCGCGCCTATCCTGGATTCAAAAGGAAATATTGATGAATCAAAATTAAAACAGCATACATCTGAACCTGCTAAAAATGAAGATAAAATAGATAATAAAACCGAAACAGAGAATCCCCTGTTGAGTAATCCACCTTATTAAAGAGGACAATTACTTTGGGTGCGTGTCGATCAAAAATGTCCCCAGATCAATTACTTCGCCTTCTTTCATGATGAAAGTTTCCAGGTCAGAAAGATCCAGGTTAGACATCACCTTACTTTTAAAAATTTCATTTCTATTTCTATAAACCACAAAATAAAAGTCAGGTTTATCATCAAGATTACCCCGGCCGGAGAAATCATTCTGTGAAAACACAAATCGTGCTACCCCTTCCTCATCAGGAAAACTTTCTCCAAGAAAATCATCGTTAAAAATGTCTTTATCGTATAGCCTCACAGAGAATGAATCTCCATTCAAGGGCTCATTATCGCCTTTACCGATCAGGCGCAATTTTACTTCAATATTCATTTCCTTATTCAGGGATATACCAGGCATATATTTTTTTTCTGAAAAGTAAGTCTTTTTGTTTACCCGACCATCCGGCAAAAATATAAATCTGCTAAAATTGTTTGTTTACTGGCCACCGGCCAACAAAAAAGTGGAAAATTCTTTCGTCTATTTATTTTTAATTTCGCAAAAAAAATATGCCAATTAATACATCTCTCCTTGGGGAGTTGAAACACGAAAGTATCAACACCAGAAAAATGATTGAAAAGGTACCAACAGAAAAGCTTGATTGGCGGCCTCACGAAAAATCAATGACTATTGGAAAACTGGCAACACATATTGCAGACCTGCCTGTTTGGTTTGAACGCATTATCAATTCAGATGGATTTGATTTCAGCAACTCCAGCCTCACCGAAAAGAAAGAAAGTACGGAAGCTATTTTGGAAGATTTCCAAAAACGATTGAATGAAGCAGAGCAAGTGCTGATAAACGCATCAGACGAAATGCTTACCGGCTCCTGGTCGCTTAGCCGCAACGGGCAGACACTTTTCAAATTACCAAAAATGGTCGCTATCAGAAGTTTAACTTACAATCATATCTATCATCATCGTGGACAATTGAGTGTATTTCTTCGTTTGCTGGATATACCGGTGCCAGGCATGTACGGCCCGTCAGCAGACGAAAGCTAAACGGAATAACTGAATCCTGGTTACTAACGTTTATGGATAATCGATTTCAAAAAAAATAAAAACTGAAATAAGGCGCTTTGTTATAGCGCCTTATTTTAGTAATAACATCTGGCGGGCCGTGGCTTGTGTCTCCACAAACCACATGGGCTGCGAAAACTGGAAATGCATCCTTTTTATAATTGCTGCATTTTTAAAATAAAAATCGCCGATTTTGTTGGT
>JAHEZA010000393.1 GCA_023251335.1 Chitinophagaceae bacterium
ATAAACCCCGCCTGCCTGCGGCTTTCGGGCAGGAAATAATCGTAAATAAAATTTTCATCATGAAAACCGTATTAATAACAGGGGCCAACAAAGGAATTGGTTTTGAAACCGCCAAACAACTGGCGCAATCAGGCTATTTTGTTTATGCAGGAAGCAGGGATAAAATCAAAGGCGCCGATGCCATAAAAAGATTGAAGGACATGGGAATTTCAAATGCAGAATTTATAGAATTAGATGTCACCGATATTGATTCCATTCAAAAAGCAAAAGAAACATTGGAATCTAAAATAGAATCATTGGATGTTTTAATCAATAATGCAGGAATTTCCGGGGGCCTGCCTCAGAATATTTCTTCCATCAAAATTGAAGATTTACGAAAAGTATTTGACGCTAACTTTTTTGGTGCCGTGCAAACCACGCAACAATTTCTTCCGCTTTTAAAAAAATCAAATGAGCCCCGAATCGTGAATGTTTCAAGCGAGCTGGGTTCCTTGTCGGTTCATAACACTACCCAAAATCCCAATTACAAAATTTATGATGCCTACAGTTGTTCCAAAACTGCGCTGAATGCCTTTACTGTGATGTTGGCAAATGAATTGGGAGATTCCAGTTTTAAAATAAATAGTGTTACGCCAGGTTATACAGCTACTGATCTAAATAATTTCAAAGGAACAGAAAGCGCAGAAAAAACTGCCAAAGTAATTGTAAAATATGCAACAGTGAGTAGTGACGGCCCCACAGGAAAATTTTTTAAAGAAGCAGGCGAAGTAGCCTGGTAAATTGATTGAGAAAAAGATAAATTATAAACGATAAAAAATAAAACCTTATGAATACAAAAGAAATCACGATTGCCGAAGAAAGTGATCATCCATTGACCGTAAAACGTTTCGGATATGGAACCATGCGGCTCACCGGCGAAGGCATCTGGGGCGAACCCGCCAACCGCGCCGAAGCATTACAAATTTTGAAACAGTGTACCACAAGCGGCATTAATTTTATAGACACGGCAGACTATTACGGCGAAGACGTGACCAATCGTTTGATAGCTGAAGCTTTGTATCCTTATCCTAACGATTTGGTAATATGCACGAAAGTTGGAGCAACACGAAAACCCGATAAAAGCTGGTTACCTTTTAATCGTCCTGAAAATTTGCGGAGCAGCATAGAAAACAATTTGCGCACGCTGAAACAAGAACAAATAACGCTGGTTCATTTCCGGGTGATGCCTGGCAGCACTGTGCCTTTTGAAGAATCGATGCAGGCCATGTTCGACATGCAGAAAGAAGGAAAAATATTGCACGTAGGCGTGAGCAATGTGAGCCCTGACGAATTGAAAACTGCAATGGCGATGGGAAATATTGCCACAGTTGAAAACATGTACGGCCATGCTCAACGCACTTCCTTAAAAATGGCACACGGAGGAGATTCAAGAGGTGGCGAAGAAGTACTTGCCATTTGCGAGGAACATAAAATACCGTTGATACCTTTCTTTACTTTGGTTCATGCAAATTCCAAAAAGGATGAAAGAATCTCAACCATTGCAAAAAAATATAACGCCACCGGGGCACAAATAAATTTAGCCTGGTTATTGCATCGTTCTCCATGGATATTGCCTATTCCCGGCACTTCATCGCTACAACATTTTGAAGAAAATTTAAAAGCGATTGAAATAGAATTGAGTGAAGGGGATATGAAGTTTTTGGAATAAAAGCTGCCAACCTGAGCCTGTCGAAGGTGTCAACCTGAGCTTGTCGAAGGTGGGGCCATTGAGAATAGGGTTTTATGTTACTAACCCGTCTTCGACAAGCTCAGACTGACATCAACAATCAGACTGACATCAATGTCGGAAGGCTCAGGCTATCGACAAGTTTTGGCTAAAACATTTTTCGAAACAATAATAATCAAGACATAAAAAAATATAAAATGAACACAAAAAATAAAATCGCATTGATAACGGGCGGCAGCCGTGGCCTTGGAAAAAATATGGCGTTGGCAATTGCCAAAAAAGGAATAGATGTCATGCTGACTTATCACACGAATAAGGAAGCGGCAGATGATGTGGTCGCAGAGATAAAATCGCTCGGGCAAAAAGCCGTTGCTTTTCAACTGGACACGAGTGATACAAAGTCGTTTGACAATTTCATTAAGCAGGCGACAGCTTATTTACAGGAACAAACAGGCAGCCCGAATTTTGATTACCTGGTCAACAATGCCGGAACGGCTTTATATGCGCTGGCAACCGAAACCACAGAAAAACAACTCGATGCCACTTTCAATATTCATTACAAGGGCGTATTCTTCTTAACTCAAAAAGCAATGCCTTTCATAAATGATGGTGGCAGCATTATCAATATTTCGTCGGGATTATCGCGTCTGTCTGTTCCGGGGTCTTCTGTGTATGCCTCCATGAAAGGCGCGGTAGAAGTTCTTACCCGTTATTTAGCGAATGAATTAGGTCCAAGAAAAATTCGGGTGAATGTAGTGGCGCCCGGTGCAATTGAAACAGATTTTGGCGGTGGCCGCACGCGCGATAATAAAGAAATTAATGATCGCATCGCAAGCGTTACAGCCCTGGGCCGCGTTGGTTTGCCTGATGATATTGGTGGTGTGGTTGCTTTTCTGTGTACAAAAGATGCAGGCTGGATCAATGCGCAGCGAATTGAAGTCTCAGGCGGACAAGCACTTTAAATTAAATTTTATTTTTGCAATATGGCTAACAACAAACAACCTTACCGGATAAAAACTATCAGTGAATTTCATCATCTCAAAAAATTGCCCACTCCGGCGCATCCGTTAATCAGCGTGATAAATGTGGAAGACATGAACAATGCCCATGAGAACAATCCGGGCATTTTCGTTCATGATTTTTACCTCATTGCCCTGAAAAGAAATTGCGCCATCAAAATGAAATATGGACAGCAGGAATATGATTTTGATGAAGGCACTATGTTCTTCACTTCGCCTAACCAGGTTTTTGGAGTGGAACGAGACAACAGCAAGACAGCAGAAAAAAAGTCGGGGTGGATGCTGCTCATTCACCCGGATTTTTTATGGAAAACAAGCCTGGCAAAGAATATAAAGCAATACGAATTCTTTGATTATTCTGTGCATGAAGCGCTCTTTCTTTCCGAAAAAGAAGAGACTGTTATGAACAATATCATTGAAAATATTCAGCAGGAATATCATTCCAATATTGATAAGTTCAGCCAGGACATTATCATTGCGCAACTGGAAGTGCTGCTCAATTATGCTGACCGGTTTTATCACCGGCAGTTTCTGACAAGAAAAATAACCAATCATCAAATCCTTGACCGCATGGAAGCTATTCTTACGAAATATTTCGCAAGTGATGATTTAATAAAAGACGGTTTGCCTTCTGTTCAACACATTGCTGAAAGCCTGAACGTGTCGCCTAATTATTTAAGTGGTTTATTAAAAACATTGACAGGCCAAAGCACGCAACAGCACATCCACAATAAAGTGATTGAAAAAGCGAAAGAAAAATTATCCACAACCAATTTGTCGGTAAGTGAAATTGCTTACGAGCTTGGATTTGAATATCCGCAATCGTTTAGCAAATTATTCAAATCAA
>JAHEZA010000039.1:0-1182 GCA_023251335.1 Chitinophagaceae bacterium
TGGAGGACAAAGTGTAATACAGGTTGGAACCATAGCTTTTTTATCAGCCGGTTTCCTGCGAACAGTTATCGCTTCGCAGTTGGCGCTTCCGGCTCCTGCAGTGCCTGCTGTAGGTCCCCGCCCTAATCATTTAAACGCTAACCAGGAAATTGCCGCTTCTAATTTTAACCGGTCAAAATTTACTGATCTCCGGTCAATTAGGGGTATTCAGGGATTTGTGGGATCGGCTCCTGATGGTAGTTTTGGCCCGGATACGGCAGAACGGATTGCTGAATTCCAAAACGCCAATGCATTATCTGTTGATGGTAAAGTGGGGGAGCAAACGCTAAGAGTGATGGTTCGTCAATTAGATGCCGCCGGTCAGCAAAACCTGGCTATCCGTTTAATTATTGATTTTTTCAATCTTAGCGAACATAATGCTTTACTCGACATTTCTTTTGATCCTTCGCTTACCACCGCAAATGCAAGCACCGGCGGAGATATTCCCGGCCCATCCAGCATAAGAGTGGGGCCGCCTGCTTTTGCACAGGGTTTTCAGGGGCTGGTGCATACTATTGCGCATGAACTCGATCATGTGCGCCAGCGCAGAGAGGGAATTCTGAACCAGGACGAACGTGAATTTTTAGGGGAGGAAGTTGAAATCCTAAGTATAGGAACACCTGAAGAAAACGTTGCAGGTTTTTTTGATGATGCAAGAAGGGCGCTTAGGTTTTGGAACAGGCTGCCTGCGGCTGACCAGCGTCGTCTTTTTAATCGCTTCACAAGGGTGCGAAACAAAGTACGACAACGGTTTAATGCAGCAACCGCCGCCGAGCAGGCAACTCATCAACCAACATTAAACGGATACAATGCTGTTGTAAGGCCTTAAAGTTTTAATACGTTATGAATGCAAAACCTGGTAAGTATTTTATGGTTATTTTTCACAACTTCCACTCTTAGTACAATGAATGATGAATCTGCTCAAAGTAAACCAACCGTCGCGATGCTGGAATTAAAAATTCAATTGCCTGCTGCCCCGATTTACAGCAATAGACCGCTGCCGGCAAAAGCAATTCTACTCAATAAGGGCCATGCTCCTGTTTTGGTAAATACACGTTTATCCGTAGGATATAAAACAAGCCTTTCCAGGGAACTATATGCGGATATACTAAATCTTGATACCGGAATGCCTGCAAATTATTC
>JAHEZA010000039.1:1192-11342 GCA_023251335.1 Chitinophagaceae bacterium
AATCGTGACTTTTCCGGTAAAAGTGATTACAAGATGTTGTCGCCGGGAGATTCCGTAATGACCACTTTCAATTTATTAGAATATTATCCTTTAAAAAAAGCAGGCCATTATGAGTTAATATTACACTATCAGTCTGATGAAGAATTGGCGGAAACTCCTGCAAACATTTTCAAAGGTGTAGTATCTTCAAGTCCCATAAGGTTTAAAATTTTAGTTGTTCAATTTCCTGAAGGGAAGTGATAACATACATAGTTTCTTTAAAAAAAATAGTGATAGCACTTTTAAATGGTTGAATAATTAGTGACTAAATTTTAAAATGAAATAAATGGACAATCTCCCTGAATTCCAATATCTAAACGACCTAATTAATTACCGCGTCAACAATCCTTCGGGGCGCGAAATACCCGCTATGCCCGATGTTGAAACCTGGAGCTTGCCTGTAAAAAAATTTCTATTGGAATCCAATTTAAGTAATGATCAATTTGCTGCAACTTTATTATTAATTGGTTTAGCTCCTCATGTAGTACCCGAATTATTTGACCATGCCATCCAGGAAAAATTAAAAACTTCTGGTGACTTCCCTGAAATAGGTGGCGTGCGTGGAAAAAATTTCCGGGGTTTTTTGCCGACCGGACAAACATCTGTTTATCTTTTGGCAGGTGACGATTGGAAGAAACGTCAACAGGTAGAACAACTTTTCTGGCCTGATAAAGAATTTACAAAAAAGAAAATACTTTGGCTTGAAGAACTTTCACAAAGCGAGCCTGTCCTTAGCGGAAAAATTATTATGGCTTTGGATTATATTGATATGTTTCTAATTGGTACTTCTGCGCCACCTCATTTTAGCACCAGCTTTCCGGCAAAAAAAATAGAAACAAAACTCAGACTTGACGATATTGTTTTAAACAAGGAAATATGGAGACATTATAAAAATCTGGAAGATTGGATCCAGTTCAATCAATCTTTGATGCATCATTGGGACATGGAAAAGCGCGTACGAAAAGGTTTCAGGGTTTTATTTTATGGGCCACCCGGAACGGGAAAAACCCTCACTGCAGGAGTGCTGGGCAACGAAACCAAAAAAGATGTCTATAAAATTGATCTCTCCATGGTAGTTTCAAAATACATTGGTGAAACAGAAAAAAATCTTGAATTATTATTTGCCAGGGCGGAAGACAAAGACTGGATATTATTTTTTGATGAAGCGGATGCAATATTTGGAAAGCGTACAAGTGTGCGTGATGCCCATGATAAATATGCGAACCAGGAAGTATCATATTTATTGCAGCGTATAGAAGATTATAATGGCATGGTTATTTTAGCAACCAACATGAAAAATAATATTGATGATGCTTTTATAAGACGGTTTAATGATGTTGTAAAATTTGCTATTCCCAATGAAGACGAACGAAAAGAAATATGGGAAAAATCATTTCCCGAAAACGCTGAGTATGATGATATACCCAACGAAGTAAAAAAGTATAAACTTACCGGCGGAAATATAATCAACGCGGTTCATTTTGCAGGCATCCAGGCGGTGAAGAGAAGGAAAGAATCCGATACAGGCAAATTATTATTTTACCTTGAAGACGTTACCGACGGTATCAGAAAAGAAATGACCAAGGAAGGAAAACCTTTTGGATAAGATAAATTTTTTTGAATAATCTTCATCTCCTATATTTGCACTCCAAAAATAAGGGAGCATAGCTCAGTTGGTTTAGAGCATCTGCCTTACAAGCAGAGGGTCCGCGGTTCGAACCCGTGTGCTCCCACACTAATAATCAGCCACTTACTGGATTTTTTCTGTAAGTGGCTTTTTTATTTCACCAACAATTTTAGGTATAACTTTTTTTCTTTTTGGATCAAATATAATTTGAAGCTCTTTGGATTTTCATCTGCATTGTCCACCCTTTTTTAATAATTAATCTTCTAGCTAAGAATTGGAAATATTGAGGGCGGATTTTATGAGAAGGAAATTATTCCTGATAAAGTAATAGTCCTCGAACAACATGTTGTATATCTTTCAAAAAGGGAATATCCTGATAATGACCAAGACATTATTAGAAATAATAATTCCAAAACGGATAGAGAAATTTACTACGCTAAATAGTCATTGAAAAAATCCTGGATTCCGGTTTGTTTCTAATCATCCGCAAATCAAAAGCCATTGCCACATTTCTCACAAACGTTCTGCCCTTTTCTGTTACTTTTAAATGTTTATCTTCCAAAAGAACCAATTGGTCTTTTTGCATTTCCTGCAGACGGTAAATAATATCAGCCATTTCGGGTAAATACATTTTTTCATCCTTCCATGATGTTTCCAAAAAGCACATTACATTCAAAATATGACGACGCACCACCAGATCTTCTTTATTTAAAATGTGTCCGCGAACTACAGGTAACTTTCCTTGTCTTACTCTTTTTATATACAACTCAGTCGACTTTTCATTTTGTGCAAAAGCGTACCAGCTATCACTTATAGCCGACATTCCCAAACCAATCATCAGTTGAGTGGAAGAAGATGAGTAACCCATGAAATTCCTGTGAATGGTTTTTTGTTGCATTGATTGGTAAAGGCTGTCTGTTGGTAAGGCAAAATGATCCATACCTATTTCTATATAACCCAACGTTGAAAGTAACTCTTTTCCCTTTTCATAAAGTTTCCTTTTTAGCTCGGGTGTTGGAAGATCATTCTCATCAAAGCCTCTCTGGCCTACTCCTTTTATCCATGGTACATGAGCATAAGAATAAAAGGCGATGCGGTCGGGCTTCAGGGATTTTGTTTTTTCAATTGTTTCAGACATAGACCTCCATGTTTGGAAGGGCAATCCAAAGATTAAGTCGTGGCTGATGCTCTCATACCCTATATGCCGTGCAGCAAGGGTTACGGCTTCCACATTTTCAAAAGGCTGAATACGATTAATGGTCCTTTGCACTTTTGGATCATAATCCTGGACGCCAAAACTTACTCTTCTAAATCCAAGTTTGTACAATGTACTCAGATGAGCCACAGTAGTATTATTAGGATGCCCTTCAAAGCTATATTCATGATGGTTAACAACGGCGGCGTTGGAAAAAATTTTTTCCAGTAAAAATTTTAAATTATCGGGGCTGAAAAAAGTGGGCGTACCACCTCCTAAATGAAGCTCTCTGATGACAGGTTTTTTTCCTAATAAATCCACATACATTTTCCATTCTTCCAGCACTGCTTCAATATAAGGTTGCTCAACAGAATGTTGTTTGGTGATCCGTTTATGGCATGCGCAAAAAGTACACAAGCTTTCACAAAAAGGTAAATGTATGTATAAGCTGATCCCATCTCTATCGTTACTTTCCTCAAAACTTCTTATAAATGACTGTTGCCATTGACCTATGGAAAAGTTGGTTTCTTCCCAATAAGGCACTGTAGGATAGCTGGTGTATCTTGGCCCCGGGATATTATATTTTCTAATCAGGTTGTTCATTCAGGGTATCAATTGGGATTAGCCTCATTTTGTTAGCTGTCATGAAACTGTTTTTTAATACATTAAGTACATGAATTGTTATAAAATCTATTCGACTTCCTATAAAATTTTGAATCCAGCTTTTCGCAACGGCGTAACTCACGGGAATTACATAAGTTTTACCATCAGCATGACATCCAAGCCTTCCCACAATATTTTCAGAGATTACAATTTCAATTTGTTCCTTACTTAAATTTTTAAACATAACTAGAAATTTTTGATAAAGTTAATTTTGGAAAATGAATCTGAGCATGATAGATATCATTCAATGAAATGACTATTATCATTTAAAGAAAATCCACTTACAATGTACCTTTCAGGTAAAACAAAAAATCCAGGTATTTGTGGGTTTACTACGATCCGGATTTATCCTCAGGGTTACTCTCATAACGGCCATCTGAATTAAAAGAATTTTGATCAACTTTATAACTGAACTTTTTATTTAGTATCCTTTTTTCTATCTCTTTCATTTGTATGGCTTTATTTACCCTGCAATACCAATAATGGATTTTAGTTTGATAGCTCATTGCTTTTGCATGCACTTTACCAAACATCCTTTCGAAGAGGTTGTGCCTGTGCGCCACCATCGCCAATATATCCGTAGATTCTTTTTCGATAAATTTATTAATCCCTTCGTCCACATTCCTTAGGCCTAAACAGATTCAAACTTTTACAGTCTGTTAATGATAAGCAAAATTTGCATTGGCTCTCATATAATTACTGATTAGAATTTCACCTTTATATGACCGTCATCATTTATAGCCCTAATTTTTTGAACTATTTTTGAAAAATTGAAAAAACTTTTCGCCATATCATTCCTTTTCATTTATTTATTTTCAACAACTGAATTATCACAGTTGTTGAAGATGCCTTTGCTGGTAGAACATTTTATAGAACACAGGCAAGAAAACAGTCATCTAAACGTGTGGCAGTTTTTATACATGCATTACGCGATGGGCGATGTACACGACGCAGACCATGCGAAGGATGTGAAATTACCTTTTAAATCGCATGACAATTGTGTGGCTTCTACTATAAATGTTTACCTGCCTTCTCAACATGTTATTATCACCAAAACTGTTCAGTTTATAGAAGCCCGACATTTCAATACACAGGAACAATTTCTGCAATCTACATTCCTGTCAAACATCTGGCAGCCGCCAAAGATTTGTTAATCATACTTTAATCAGATCATGCTCCAACAAAAATGTTTGTTGGAATGGAATTTATTTTTCGTTAAAAAAATTGATTGCTAAAAATTATGCTTAATAAAATCATAGCGTTTTCAATAAAAAACAAACTCATCATCGGGCTTTTTGTCTTGGGATTAATTGGTTACGGAAGTTATCAGTTCACGAAACTACCTATTGATGCGGTTCCTGATATCACAGATAACCAGGTACAGGTAATCACCATCGCGCCATCATTTGGCGCTACAGATATAGAAAGATTAGTGACTTTTCCGGTAGAGCAAGCCAACAGCAACATTCCCGGCTTGAAACAAATACGTAGTTTTTCCAGGTTTGGATTGTCCTTAGTTACCATTGTGTTTGATGATAAAACAGATGTGTATTGGGCACGGCAACAGGTGGCGGAACGGTTGCAGCAGCTGCAAGCTCAAATTCCAAGAGGAATCGGTAATCCCGAATTAGGGCCGGTTACAACAGGCCTCGGTGAAATTTACCAATATGTGATTCGTCCTAAAAAAGGATATGAACATAAGTTTGATGCTACAGAATTGCGTACTATCCAGGATTGGATAGTACGGCGACAGTTATTAGGCGTAAAAGGCGTTGCAGAAGTCAGCAGCTTTGGAGGAAAGCTCAAACAATATTCCATAGAAGTGGATGTCAACAAATTGCAATCTTACGGCATCACCATCAATGATGTTTTTGATGCATTGGAAAAAAACAATCAGAATACCGGGGGCGCTTATATTGAAAAAGGACCCACGGTTTTATACATCCGCAGCGAAGGATTAATAGGAAACACAGACGATATTAAAAGCATCACTATAAAAAAAGAAAACAGCGAAACCCCTTTGTTCATAAGAGATGTAGCCGATGTGAAAATTGGAAATGCGGTACGCTATGGCGCAATGACCTATAATGACGAAGGCGAAGTAGCCGGAGCAGTGGTGATGATGTTGAAAGGCGCCAACAGTAATGAAGTAATTAAAAATGTAAAAGAACGCATTGACCAAATCAGAAAAACATTGCCTGAAGGCGTGGTGATAGAACCATTCCTGGACCGTACAAAAATGGTGAGCCATGCTATTAGTACGGTTGAAAAAAATTTGCTCGAAGGAGCATTGATTGTGGTATTTGTGCTGGTATTATTTCTTGGAAATTTCAGGGCAGGGTTATTGGTGGCATCAGTCATTCCGCTCTCAATGCTCTTCGCAGTGATTATGATGAATGCTTTTGGTGTCAGCGGAAATTTGATGAGCCTCGGCGCTTTGGATTTTGGTTTGATAGTGGATGGTGCAGTCATCATTGTAGAAGCGGTGATGCACCAGCTTTCGCACAGTAAAAAGTTTGAGGTGGTGAACCGCCTGCAACAAAATCAGATGGATGAGGAAGTACAAAAAAGCGCAGGCAAAATGATGAACAGTGCCGTGTTCGGGCAGGTCATTATTTTGGTGGTTTACCTGCCGATATTGACTTTGCAGGGAATAGAAGGGAAAATGTTTAAGCCGATGGCGCAGACAGTAGCCTTTGCATTATTGGGCGCTTTTCTTCTTTCGCTCACTTATATCCCAATGATGAGTAGTTTGTTTTTGAGCAAAAATATCAAGCATAAAAAGAATCTTTCAGACCGGGTAATGGAACGTGTGGAGCGGGTATATCAGTCGGCATTAAGCAAGGTATTAAGATTTCCAAAAACAGTTTTGATTGCTGTGATTTCTTTATTTGCTTTTGCCCTATTTACTTTTACCAAATTGGGCGGAGAGTTTATCCCGGCTTTGGAAGAAGGAGATTTTGCAGTGGATACAAGGGTACTAACGGGAAGTAACTTAAACACAACAATTGAATATACCACCAAGGCCGCTCATATTTTAAAGACACAATTTCCAGAAGTAGAAAAAGTAGTTACCAAAATAGGAAGCGGTGAAGTGCCTACCGACCCGATGCCAATGGAAGCCAGCGATATGATGGTGATTCTAAAAGAAAAAAAGGACTGGACTTCGGCGAAAACATTTGATGAATTAGCAGAAAAAATGGGAAAGGCTTTGCAGGATATACCAGGCATCACAGCAGGGTTTCAGTATCCCGTGCAAATGCGTTTTAATGAATTGATGACCGGCGCAAGGCAGGATGTGGTGGTAAAAATATTCGGAGAAGATTTGGACACCCTGGCGTCGTATGCCGCTAAATTAGGGTCATTGGTTAATACAGTAGAAGGCGCCCAGGACCTGTATATTGAGCCTGTTACGGGTTTACCACAAATTATTATTGATTATAACAGAAATGAAATTGCAAGGTATCATTTGGATATAGCAGATATCAATCGCGTTGTCAACACTGCGTTTGCCGGGCAAACTACCGGACAGGTTTATGAAGGAGAAAGGCATTTTGATTTAGTAGTACGCCTTGCCGGTGATAAAAGAAAAGATTTAAAAGATGTTCAGAACTTGTTGATTCCTGCGCCGGATGGAGCGCAGATTCCTTTATCACAGCTCGCAGATGTCGCCATAAAGGACGGTCCTAACCAGGTACAGCGCGAAGATGCCAAACGAAGGATTATAGTAGGGTTTAATGTACGTGGCAGGGATGTAGAAAGCATTGTTGGCGAATTACAATCTAAGGTTGAAAATAAAATACATTTCCCGCCAGGTTATTACGCATCATACGGAGGTTCATTTGAAAATTTAAAAGCTGCCACACAACGCCTGATGATAGCCGTTCCTATTGCCTTGTTTCTCATATTTATTCTACTCTATTTCGCATTCCATTCCGTGAAACAGGGGCTATTGATTTATTCTGCCATTCCACTTTCTGCCATTGGCGGTATTTTCTTTCTCGCGCTCCGGGACATGCCTTTTAGTATCAGTGCCGGGGTGGGTTTTATTGCCCTATTCGGAATTGCGGTCTTAAATGGAATTGTGCTGATTGCTGAATTTAACCGTTTAAAAAAAGAAGGTATGAAAAATAAAAAGCGCATTATATTGATGGGCACAAAAGTAAGATTGCGCCCGGTTTTAATGACGGCATTTGTTGCATCATTAGGTTTTTTACCAATGGCACTGAGCAATGGTGCAGGTGCAGAAGTGCAACGTCCGCTGGCAACAGTGGTTATTGGCGGATTGATGATTGCCACTTTTCTTACGTTATTGGTTTTGCCTGTATTGTACCTTTTGTTTGAAAATATTCATCCAAAAAAAGTAAAATTAAATCCAGGTGTGGTGATGATTCCTTTGCTTTTGTCAGGTGTACTATATGCTCATAACGGTAATGCTCAAACGCCAATAACATTGCGGGCGGCTATTGACACAGCTATCACAAATAACCTTTCACTGAATAATGAAAGACTAAATGCAGTGTATCAGCAGAAATTAATTAAATCAGCGGCCGCTATTCCCCTCACAACTGTATTTGGCGAAGCCGGGCAAATCAACAGCGCTTATACAGATACAAAATTCGGCATCAGCCAGTCTGTTAGCTTTCCTACCGTTTACAGCAGGCAAAAGTCATTATTGAAAGAAGAATTTTTGGGAAGTGAAAAGGCTGTAGCCGTTAAAGAAACAGAAATAAAGAAATTGGTTTCAGATATTTTCAATTCGCTTTCCTACTTGCTGGAAAAGAAGAATTTATTGTTGAAGACAAACAGTATGTACACCGAATTTTTAAGCAAGGCCAATCTCCGGTTTGAAAAAGGTGAAAGTAATATCCTGGAAAAAGCCACTGCGGAAAACCAGCAGGGGCAGATTGAAATGCAATTAAAACAATTAGAGCAGGATATTGAAATTGAACAGGTGCAATTTCAGTTGGCACTCAAAACAAATACGAATTTTATTCCTTCAGCAGAGAAGTTAAAAAAGGAAATTGTTATTGAAAACCCTTCCGCGGAGAAGCATCCACGTATCCAATTTTTGGAACAGCAAAAACAAATTGCCATTTCAAATACACAATTTCAAAAGTCAAAATTATCACCGGATTTGATCTTTGGTTATAACAATACCAGCATTAAGGGTATAGGCGCGGATGATATATATTATCCGGCATCCAAAAGATTTCATGCAGTACAGATTGGACTGGGCATCCCTATATTTAATGGCGCACAAAGGGCAATTATCAGCGCAGCCAAAGTAAAGGAAACCATTACCGAAAACAGCTATGATCTCGGCTTACAGACTTTGAATGCCGAAAAGAAAACGGCTTTGCTTGATTATAAAAAATACTTACAAACGGCGGCATGGTATGAAGATACAGGATTGAAAAGCGCCGACACGATTTCAAGCACAGCTACAAAACAATTTGTCAATGGAGAAATCAATTACCTAGATTGGGTGGTACTCATGAACCAGGTAGTGACGATTCAAAGCCAGTACATTGATGTCATCAAAAATCTGAATGAAACGATTAATCAAATTAATTATCTGAACAGTAAATAAAGAAAAAAATGAAAAATCTATTTATCATATTTTCCATCGTCTTTCTGATTACTTCCTGCAAGAATAATAAGCCTGTGGAAGAAATAAAAAATGTGGAAACCGGAAATACCATCACCCTAACCGATGCGCAAATGAACAACGCGCATATAGAAACGGGAAGTATAGAGCAAAAGGAAATGGCATCTATTCTAAAAGTAAACGGCCGCATAGATGTACCACCACAAAATATGGTTTCTGTGAGCGTGCCTTTGGGTGGATATTTAAAATCAACCAATCTATTACCGGGATTGCATGTAAATAAAAATGAAGTGATTGCCGTTGTTGAAGACAATCAGTATATTCAATTGCAACAGGATTATCTTACCGCCAAGGCACAATTGACATTAAATGAAAATGAATTTAATCGCCAAAAGGATTTGAATGCAAGCAAGGCAAGCAGTGATAAGGTTTTCCAACAATCGCAGTCGGCATTTGAAACCCAGAAAATTCTGATTAAATCTTTAGAAGAAAAGCTGAAGCTAATAAGAATTAATCCTAACAATCTTTCAGTCAATAACATTTCTAAAAGTGTCAATGTGTATTCGCCAATAGACGGATTTGTAACTAAGGTGAATGTAAATATTGGCAAATATGTTACACCAGGTGACGTGCTTTTTGAATTGGTAAATCCAACCGATATTCATTTGAATCTGAAAATATTTGAAAAGGATTTGGATAAAATATTCATTGGAAAAAAAGTCTCTTCTTTTACCAATAACAATCCATCGAAAAAATATCCTGGTGATATTATTTTAATCAGCAAAGATGTAGCGCCGGATGGCACTACAGAAATTCATTGCCATTTTGATAATTATGACAAAACCCTGTTTCCCGGGATGTATATGAATGCAGAAATTGAACTGAAAAATAAAATGAGCAATGTATTGCCGGATGAAGCGGTGGTACACTTTGAGGGTAAGGAATACATCTTTGAAAATACAGGCAAAACAAATTTGAAATGGTGAACGTTGAAAATGGAAAAAGTGAAAATGGA
>JAHEZA010000040.1 GCA_023251335.1 Chitinophagaceae bacterium
ATTATCCGCTGGATGCCTGGTTTATAAAAACTACTGCCGTAAAAGACAGGATGATTGAGTTGAATAATACCATCAATTGGAAACCTGCTTCTACGGGAACAGGAAGATTTGGTAACTGGCTTGAAAATATGGTAGATTGGAATCTTAGCCGCAGCCGATTTTGGGGAACGCCTTTGCCAATTTGGCGCACAGAAGATGGCGATGAAGAAAAATGTATAGGTTCCATAGATGAATTAAAATCGGAAATAAAAAAATCATTTGATGCGGGGATATTAATTGCTGATAAAGATGAAGATTTGAAATCGAAGATTGACGAAATGGTTGTGGATCTGCATAAACCTTTTGTTGATAATATCGTGCTGACTTCGTCCGAAGGGAAACCCATGAAACGCGTTCCCGATTTAGTAGATGTTTGGTTCGATAGTGGCGCAATGCCATACGCACAATGGCATTTTCCATTTGAAAATAAAGAGCAATTTGAAAAAAACTTTCCTGCTGATTTTATTTGTGAAGGAGTAGATCAGACGAGAGGCTGGTTTTATACGCTTCATTCTCTCGCTGTTTTGCTTTTCGATAGTGTGGCGTATAAAAATGTGGTAAGCAATGGTCTGGTGCTGGATAAGAATGGAAACAAAATGAGCAAAAGATTGGGCAATGTGATTGATCCTTTTGAAACCCTGGAAGTTTTTGGGCCGGATGCAACTCGCTGGTATTTAATCACAAACGCATCTCCCTGGGATAGTTTAAAATTTGACACTGAAGGGATTAAAGAAGTGCAGCGAAAATTTTTCGGAACGCTTTACAACACCTACCAGTTTTTTGCTCTTTATGCCAATGTGGACGGGTTCGATTTTAAAGAAAAGCTGATTCCCGTGAATGAGCGGCCGGAAATGGATCAATGGATTATTTCGGTATTAAATTCTCTTATAGATGAAGTCACAAGAAGTCTTGATGACTATGAACCTACACAAGCGGGGAGAGCTGTTGAATATTTTTTAAATGAGCAATTGAGTAATTGGTATGTACGGCTTTGTCGCCGAAGATTTTGGAAACCAATTGATAAAAATAATCCCTCAGGCGAAAAAGATAAGATTTCGGCTTATCAAACTTTGTATGAATGCCTGCTGGCAATCAGTGGATTAATAGCTCCAATTGCGCCGTTCTTTGCCGATTGGTTGTTCAAAAATCTAAACACAGTAACTGAACAAATAAATAAAAATTCTATTCATCTTACTGATTTTCCAAAAGCAAATGATTCGGTAATAAACGCAGAACTTGAAGAAAGAATGAAATTAGCCCAGGATATTTCTTCGCTTATTTTATCGCTTCGCAAAAAAGTGAACATTAAAGTACGGCAGCCTCTTCAAAAAGTGCTCATTCCGGCAACAGACAGCGATTTTGAAAATAGTATAAGGCAGGTGGAAAATATCATAAAGTCCGAAACAAATATCAAGGAGGTTGACATTTTGCCAGCAGGCAATAATTTTATTAAAAAGAGAGCAAAAGCTAATTTTAAAACTCTTGGGAAAAAATTAGGATCAAAAATGAAATGGGCCGCGGAAAAAATTGCCAATTTGGATGATGATGCCATTAATCAAATACTTAAGGATGATTATGTGCTTAATGAAGGCAATGATGAAGAGCCAGTCGCCATCACATCCGAAGACATTGAGGTGAGTACCAATGAAATACCGGGCTTTGAGGTAGCGGTAAAAGGCAACTTGACCGTTGCTCTGGACTTGGTTATTTCGGATCAGTTGCAAAAGGAAGGATTTGCCCGTGAATTTATAAACAGGATTCAAAATTTGCGAAAAGAAAAAAACTTTGAGTTAACTGACAAAATCGTGCTAAATATGGTAGAAAAAGGTACTGCCAAAGATATAATTACTGAATTTAATGAGTATATTCGCGCCGAAATTTTGGCAGCGGAAATTGAATTTTCGTCCGAAATTTCAGATGGCACCACAATTGATGTCAATAATGACACTTTTTCAGTAAACATTACTCAAAAAAGCACTTAAACGTATGGCGACAAAGACTAAAAAGGCAACAAAAGTTGTCACAAAATCAAAGCCGGGCAAGCCGGCAAACAAAAAGGTAGCAGCTGTTAAAAAAGCCGTTCAGTCTAAAAACGTTGCTACAAAAAAACCTATTGCCAAAAAGCCGGTCAAAGTTCAAGCTAAAAAAGTGGTCACATCCAAAAAAGCTCCCCTAAAAAAAATTAAAACACCTACTCCGGTTAAAAAATCTGCGAAAGCCGGTTTGAAAAAAGCAGACCCAAAAAAGTTGACTAAAGCAAAAAAAATAACGACTATAAGCGCAAAGGTTTCTGCCAGGAAGCCCGATGCGAAAAAAGTAAAAGCTGTTGCCAAAAAGGATGTTTCTTCCCAAAAAATAAAGACGGTTAAACTTTCAAAAGAACAACCTGTTAAAAATGCGACAATTAAAGAGAGCATTAAAGAAAGTTCGGCACACAAGGCAGAACTAAAAAAAGCACTTGCCAAACATAAGGCAAAACTTAAGGAGGAACCTAAGAAAGCGTTGAAGCCCTTTGTAATGCCAAAGACGCATACAGAAAAAGCCCGCAAATATGAGCCCGAATTTACCAAATCGGTTTTGGATCAATCACCTGCAGAAAATAGCGGTCCTAGCATGCGCTATAGCGATAGTGAGTTGGTAGAATTCAGGGAATTGATTACGAGGAAATTAGAAACAGCAAAGAAAGAGCTAGGTTATTTGCAGGGGCTCATCACCCGAAAAGACCAGATGGGCGGTGATGAAAGTGATAACAGGTATATGACAATGGAAGATGGCAGCCTGAGCATGGAAAGGGAACAATTAAGCCAGATGGCAAGCCGCCAGATTACCTTTATCGACCATCTTGAGAAGGCAATGATGCGTATTGAAAATAAAACTTATGGAATTTGTCGTGTAACGGGAAAATTAATAGATAAAGCAAGATTGAGGGCTGTTCCACACGCGACACTTTCCATCGAAGCAAAAATGGGAATTGCAAAATAACCAGGAATAAAATCGATTTTTTTTATAAAAGAGAATTGCGAAAGCGGTTCTCTTTTTGATTTAGTCATTTTTGATCAACTCGTCGCTATTGCCAGGGTGGCCACACTTAGCTTAGTTCCGGTTACTTTTAAAATTTCTGTGCCACATGCTTCCAGTGTAGCGCCGGTAGTAATTACATCATCAACCAATAAAATATCCTTTCCTTCTAAGAATTTTGGGTCATTTATAAAGAAAATTCCTTCTACATTTTTCCATCTTTCAACACGGTGCTTCCTTGTCTGTGATTCAGTAAAAATCTTCCGGATTATATTCTTTGAAATCACCGGTTTATTTATGATTTCAGCAATGCCGTTACACAAAATTTCTGCCTGGTTAAAACCTCGCATTTTTTCCTTTCGTATAAATAATGGAAGTGGAACAATCAAATCAATATTAAACCGATTGCTATTGAGTAAACTTCTGCCTATTAAGTTTCCAAAATAATGCCCCGCCTTTTTGTTTCCGCGATACTTAAATTCATGGATCATATTCTGAACAATAGAATCTTTGCTAAAATAAAGTTCACTCATTGCAGAAGTTAATGACAAGCGACCCCAGAATTTTTTTTCAAGTGGATTGTTGGCATGCATAGCAAAATTGGTTACTGGTAAATCGTGGATACATCGCAGGCAAAGAAAATTTTCACTGCTGATCACATCGCTTCCGCATCCTATACAATTGTGTGGATAGAATAAATGAACGAGAGAGGATGATGTAAAAAATGATTTTTTCAATGGTTCAATCAGTCATTTTTATAACGCGGGAATTTTAAATAGCGAATTATCTCAAGCGAATCTACAGACAGCAGACAAACAAAAATTCAAGATTCTTATCTTCTTCTCTTGAATTAGAAAAAACATTTTATTGCAAAAATCCATTATCAGATAACCCCTATTTTGAATCTTTCATCTCTTCTCCACTTCTTCTCCCAGATTCTTTTCGGGCCGCATCTGGGGGAAAAATAAAACATCCTGAATAGAGGGCTGCCCGGTAAGCAACATTACCAACCTGTCTATTCCGAAGCCAATACCGCTGGTAGGGGGCATGCCGTATTCCAGCGCACGCAAAAAATCATAATCTATAAACATGGCTTCATCGTCGCCGCGCTCCATGAGTTTTGCCTGGTCTTCAAAACGTTCTCTTTGTTCTATCGGATCGTTTAATTCACTGTAGGCGTTGGCAATTTCCTTCCCATTAATAATTAACTCAAAACGTTCTACCAAGCCCGGTTTGCTGCGATGTTTCTTTGTTAGCGGGCTCATTTCTACCGGGTAATCTGTAATGAAAGTGGGTTGTATAAAATGAGATTCACACTTTTCAGAAAAGATCTCATCAATCAATTTTCCTTTTCCCATGGTTTTGTCTGCGTGTATGCCTAACTGTTGGCAAACTTTTTTCAGTCCATCTTCGTCTTTATCGCTTATATCAATTCCTGTAAATTCCTTTATAGCATCATACATCGTGATCCTTTTGTACGGTGCCTTGAAATCAATTTCTTTTTCACCAGAAAGAACTTTTGTTGTTCCACATACTGCGGTTGCAGCATATTCCAACAATTGCTCTGTGGTTTCCATCATCCACAGATAATCTTTATATGCCACGTAGAATTCAAGTATGGTAAACTCAGGATTATGAGTGCGATCCATACCTTCATTTCTGAAATTGCGGCTGAATTCATACACCCATTCAAAGCCACCAACGATTAGTCGTTTTAAATATAATTCATTGGCAATGCGCAGGTAAAAAGGCACGTCCAACGCGTTGTGATGCGTCTTAAAGGGCCGCGCAGCCGCTCCGCCGGGGATATTTTGCAGCACTGGTGTATCTACCTCCAATGCACCTTCCTTATTCAGGAATTCGCGCATAGCGTTCACCATTTTTGTTCTTTTTATAAAGACCTCTTTTACTTGCGGATTTACGATCAGGTCGGCATAGCGTTGGCGATATCTGAATTCAGTATCGGTAACTTCATCAAAGGTTTCGCCGTCTTTTTCTTTCACTACAGGCAGTGGGCGCAAAGATTTTGAAAGTATTTTAAATTCAGTAACATGCACAGACGTTTCACCGGTCTTTGTAGTGAATACAAAGCCTTTCACGCCAATGATGTCGCCAATATCCAATAATTTTTTCCAAACGGTATTGTATAACGTTTTGTCTTCGTCAGGCGATATATCGTCTCTGCGAATATAGATTTGTATTTTCCCACTTCCATCCTGTAACACGGCGAACGAAGCTTTACCCATATCCCGGATGCTCAGAATTCTTCCCGCAAGACATACGTTTTCAAAATCGCTCTTATTCTCTTCTTCTTTATAATTGCTTTTTATAAATTTTGCAGACGTATTCACCGGGAACAATGCCGCGGGATAGGCATCAATACCGAGTTGGGTAAGTTCTTTTAACTTATTCCTGCGAATAATTTCCTGTTCTGAAAGTTGTTGAATGCTCATATTTTTTCAAAATATTTTGTAGCATCGATGCCACAAATCATTAATTTTTTGCGAAGTTAAACTATTGAAAGGGAGATAAAAAAGTCATCATCTCAATTTGTAGTGAAGCGTCGGTATATCGGTCTTGCAATCGTCAGAAAGTGAAAAAGTAAAAGCAGTTTTATTTCCAATACTCCTCCCTACGTTACTCTTGTTCTAAAGATTTTTCTTTCATCCCAATGCCAACAGCACCTGCCAGGCTTCTGCGACCTTTCCTTTATCGAGTAATTCTGCTGCATATAAATGCAATTCTTTTTCCATTTCGTCAGGATCAACAGCATAATACTGAAAAATATTTTTTAGTTTTTCATCTTCAAACGCAGGGTCAATCATTTGAATCTCGTGTACATTGGCCAATCGACCGAGATGGTTACCGGTAAGTATCTTGCTGTTTTTTATTCCTTCGGGTAAACTGTCGAAACCGATACCCAGTTCCACATTTGGTTTTTCTACTTCAAACAAATTATCAGCGCTCACCTTTGCATACCAGTTACCTCCGAGTCGGGCTACATGATTTAATTTCACCTGGCTGATATATCCCTTTTCATCTAATATCTTTTCATTCAGATGCATCATCAACACTTCACAAATAATCAGATTACCTGCCCCGCCTTCGTTTCCCAATGGTTTTATTTCAAGCACTTTGCATTCCATTTGAACAGGGCTTTCATTTACCCGTGGGGGCTTTACCAGCAAAGAAGCTCTTTTTGTAAATCCTGATTTATCGAATTCATCTGTTTCTTTCGGATATTCACAACTGCTTAGGCTTACCTGTTGTATCATTTCAAAGTCCACAATATTAATAACCACTTCCGGAACTTCCATTACATTTTGCAGGGTATGCTTAGTGGTATTGTTTCTTACTCTTATCAGCGGCGAAAAAATAACGATGGGCGGATGGAGGCTGAACATATTAAAATAACTAAATGGGCTAAGGTTGACGTTTCCCACTTTGTCAATAGTTGAGGCAAAACATATCGGCCTTGGACCAATGGCATGGTTCAAATAATTCTGAGCCTCTCTTGTGCTCATATCTTTTAAAGAAACGGTTTTATACATGATGAAAACAGGAATTCGGTTTTTTTGTTTTTTTACTGTCTCAGATGAGAGATTCTTAATCTATTTTTTTAAACCTAAAATTGAAAAATCACTTTCGTCTTTCACGATTGTATTTTTCAATATTCCCAAACCTTCAATTTCAATTTCTATTTCGTCACCTTCCTTTAGCCATTGTTCATTATAATCAGGGTTATTTAATTTACCGGTGCCATTCAATTCAAGAAAGCAGCCCGTGCCAACGGTGCCGCTGCCTATCACATCTCCCGGGAATAGTTGAACACCATAGCTGCAACGTTCTATTATTTCAGCAAAGGTCCATTCCATATCTCCAAAATTTCCTTCACTTACCTGTATGCCATTTACACTGCATTTCATTTTTAAATTATACGCATTCCCTACATGATTTTCTTTTGCAGGAATTTTAAATTCTTCCATCTCATCCGGAGTCACCAGCCAGGGGCCGATGGCGGTAGCAAAATCTTTACCTTTCGCCGGCCCGAGATTTAATTTCATTTCTTCCAGTTGCAACGTTCTTGCACTAAAATCATTCATGATCATATAACCGCCAATATATTCATCTGCTTCAGCAGCTTTTATATTTTTTCCCGGCTTACAAATAACGATGGCTACTTCCAGTTCGAAGTCCAGTTTTTGCAAATGATCGGGCATACAAACTATTTCACCAGGGCCTGTGATGGTATTATGATTGGTAAAATAAAAAACAGGAAACTGGTCAAACTCAGGAATCATTGGGGCATTCCGGTTTTTCCGCGCAGTAGCCACGTGTTGACGAAATGCATACGCATCGCGGCAACTCGTAGGGCTGGGAACCGGGGCAAGAATTTCTGCTTCGTCCGCCGGAATAGCTCGGTATCTTTTGGTACCTTCCTCCAATGTACGGTTAATCGAATGCGCAATCGGAAAAACGTCTTCCCAATAATTTAAAAACATCGTCATAGTTACTGGTAAATTAGGGTGCAGGTTATCGGTGTCGAACAAATATCCGTTTACCAATAATGCCAGTTGTGCGTGGTCGTCTTTTATATAAGATACTAATTTCATAAAATAAATAATTAACAGGTTTGCAAGATAAATGAATCAGGCAGAAAGTTTGAACAAGTACCGCTTCATTAAAAAGCTACTGATGGTTTTAGATTTTTTAAACCAGTTCCATCAGGCACTTTTTGTCTTACCTTTGCAAAGAAATAAAACAAGTATGAAATTCGAAAAAATTCATAATAAAGGACAGGCCCAATTATTCAAGAATCAATACCTGGAATATTTTACTAAAACGCATCCTTTGGTAATCTGGGGAATGTATTTGCCCGTTGTAGTTCTTTTACCTTATTATGCATCATCCAGCCTGCATTTTTCTGCGTTGAAGATAATTTTACTTTTCGGTGGCGGTGTATTTTTCTGGACTTTTTTTGAATACGTCATGCATCGGTTTATCTTTCATTGGGCAAGCGAAAGTCCACGTGCCCAAAAGATTATTTATGTGATGCACGGCAATCATCATGAATATCCGCGAGACAAGGAGCGCCTGTTCATGCCTCCGGTACCCAGCCTTATTCTTGCTTCTGTGATTTTTTTACTCATGTATGCTGCCATTCAATATAACGTAATGGCTTTTTTTCCGGGGTTCATGTTGGGGTATCTTATTTATGGATCGATGCACTACGCCATCCACGCGTGGAATCCTCCATTCAAATGGATGAAGCCCGTATGGCGTAACCATCATCTCCATCATTATAAAAGTGAAAACATGGGCTTTGGTGTTAGTACACATATTTGGGATGTTGTTTTTGGTACCGCCTTCGATCTGAAAAAGGAAAAGGAAAACAAAGAAGAGGTGCAAAAGTTAATGTATGGGAAAAAGAACTCCACGATAGCTTCTTGAGAAAACCATCAACCAGTCCGTTAAATATCACATTGCAGGGAATTTTTTAAAAATAGTTTTTTACCATTTCTCTTCGTCGCTTGCAGGTTTATTTTTACTGCTAAAACGGTGCCGGCTTTCCACTTTTTGTAATTGCCTTTCTATAATCAGGTCTGCTAAAATAATGGCCGAATCTCTCTCCGTATTTTGATCCAAAAACGTTCGGATTTTCTTTTCATTTACATCAATCCGATAAAGCAGTTGTACCAAAGAATGAAAATCTTTATTGATCAATTCATTGATTAAAAAAATTAATTGTTGCCTGGCCTTATCAAAAGACACGGTCTGAATTGAATTAGTTATCTCAATTATTTTTTCAGTTATTGCAAGTGGATTTTGTGGTTCCATAAAAATCAAATTTAATTGAAGTAAACTATTCGATCCGGAAGAATATGTTTTGAATAAACTTGCTTATTATATTTTGAAAAATAATTATTTCGGTTTTGCAGTTACATTTGACAATCATTTGATCAAAAGTAATTCTCAATGAAAAAAATCGGTTGCCTCATCTTATTGGTTCTATTAGTCAATGGTATATCTGCACAGAAAATAGAAATACTCACAGATTCCGTTAATGCTTCACTTCGGGGATTAAGTGTGGTAGATGACAATATTGTTTGGGTAAGCGGCAGCAGCGGAACGGTGGCCAAAAGCCTGGATGCCGGAAAGACCTGGACCTGGACAACAGTAAAAGGGTTTGAAAAAACAGAATTTAGAGATATAGAAGCGTTTGATAAAAATACTGCTGTGATAATGGGTATAACGGAACCGGCTCAAATACTGAGAACGGAAGATGGAGGCCAGACATGGAAGGTTGTTTTTAAAGATGGCTCTAAAGGCATGTTCCTGGATGCAATGGACTTCTGGAACAGTCAAAACGGAATTGTAATTGGCGACCCTATCAATGGACATTTTTTCATAGCAAAAACTTTTGACGGAGGTAAAAGCTGGAATGAACTCTCGCAACAAAATCTGCCATTGGCGGATACCGGGGAAGCGTGCTTTGCAAGTAGTGGCACCAATATAAGAATGCTGAACAAAACGAAAGCCGTATTTGCTTCGGGTGGATTATCAGCCCATGTATTTATCCACGACAAAAAAATAAGTATTCCAATTCTACAAGGGAAAGAATCTACTGGCGCTAATTCTATTGCAGTAAACGACAAAAAAACGATGATAGTAGTTGGGGGAGATTTCATGAAGAAAGATGATACTGAAAAAAATTGTGTAATAACTACAGACGGAGGCGTCACGTGGGTTTCACCAAAAACATCTCCCACAGGTTACAGAAGTTGTGTAGAATATTTAGCCAAAAATAAATGGATTACATGCGGCTTAAATGGAGTTGATATTTCTAACGATAATGGTATAAACTGGAATAGTATCAGTGAGCAAAGTTTTCATGTTTGCCGTAAGGCAAAGAAGGGAAATGCAGTTTATTTTGCCGGAAATAGAGGAAGAGTGGGAAGGTTGATAATTGAATAATCCAGAAGAGGCAGGAAAAATTGCGAGGATAAATTTGAATTATTTGTTTGTTTACTGTAAAGGACTTCTCCATCGGATAAGGATACGCTTTCAATTATTATGCAGTTTTATTCTTTCCCGGTCGGTAAAAATAGAAATCCACCAAAATTGTTTATCTACTGCTACTGGCGCTACTACACCGGTAGCGCCCGGCAGATGCAGTAACTGTTACGCTTTGGTATTTGATTTATTGCAAACCATGTTAAGCAACAGAAAGTATTATTAACTTCATTTTCTTATTAACGCCTAAAATATATGCTTGAAGTAAATTTTAATCCTTTTCCCGATCTTAGCACCGAGCGGTTAATCTTAAGAAAGATGAACGATAATGATGCAGAGCAGATCTTTGAACTTCGTTCGGATAAAGAAGTAATGCAGCATATCGGAAAATATCCCATGACTTCTATTGATGAAGCAAAAGCTTTTATAAAATTGATCACTGATTTGCTGGAAAGTAATTCGGGCATTACGTGGGCAATGGCCATGAAAGAATCTCCGGACAAACTGATCGGCACTATCGGGCTCTGGCGGGTAATAAAAGAACATTATCGTGCTGAAATTGGTTACATGTTGCATCCGGCATATTGGAGAAAAGGGTTTACAAAAGAAGCAATTTTAAAAGTAAGCCTGTTTGGCTTTAATGAGTTGAAATTGCATAGCATCGAAGGCCACATCAATCCACGGAATGCCGCTTCGGCAAAGACATTGGAAAGTACAGGCTTTGTACGAGAAGCTTATTTTAAAGAAGATTTTTTCTTTAACGGAAAGTTTGAAGACTCTGCGATATATTCATTATTAAACCAATAGCCTCACGAATTGGATTGCAATTTTTCAATGCATTTTTTTAAATCAATACCTTTTCCCAAAACGCCTTTAAAAATATCCCCGATTTTTTTCACCCTTTCCAGCGAATTATGAATCGTAAAATCCTTAGGTGTCAATCCTTTTTTTACTTCTTTCCATAATAGCGGAGTGGAAACGGTAGCGCCAGGTTTTGGGCGCAAACTATAAACAGACGCAATCGTTTGCCCGCGCCTGTTTTGTAAATAATCCATATAAATGTGTTTACTGTTTCTTTTAGACAGATTTCTTTCAAGCGTGGTGAAATCTTTCAATTCTTCATGAACCAACATGCAAATTAAGTAAGCAAAATCCTTCACCTGTTCGAAAGTATATTTTTTGCCGGTGGGCACATATACGTGCATTCCGGTGGCACCGGATGTTTTACAAAAAGAAACCGCTCCCGCTTTATCAAGGATTTTT